>JALWTO010000047.1 GCA_027082825.1 Acidilobaceae archaeon | reverse complement strand
GGAGTAACTGCTTCAGGGGCCATCACTACCTTGTGATATTGCCCTAGTTTTCTCTGAGCTGGGACAAGATCTTCAAGCGGATGTCTGTACTTAAGACCTTCTAGTTTTCTACCTTTGAATTCCTCAAGTATTTCATAGTCATTTATGTTAGCTTCCTTCATAACAGCTTCTAATCTTTTCTTTGCCAATATCACGATCTCATTATTTACTTTAACCTTTACATACTCTAAATCGGGATGAGCCATAACAAAAACGTTTGCAGGAAGCGTCCAGGGAGTCGTAGTCCATATTAATAGGTATTCATTCTCCGTCCCTTCAATTGGGAACTTTACGTAGATCGAAGGATCTTCTATCTCCTTATATTCTGAAACCTCGTAGTCAGCTAACGTCGTTTGACATCGAGGACACCAATGAACAACTAAAAGTTCTTCATCTAAAAGTCCCTTTTCGTAGGCCTTTTTCAAAAGCCACCAGCCAGACTCAATATACTCGTTTTTAAACGTTATGTAAGGATTATTCCAATCCATGAAAACGCCTATCTCCTTAAACTGTTTTATCATGGCTTGAATATTTTTATAAGCGAAATCCCTACAAGAGTTGATGAACTTATCGATGCCTATCCTTTCAGGTATATCCTTTTTCGTCTTAGTTCCAAACTCCTTCTCTATTTTTATTTCTATGGGAAGCCCGTGAGTATCGAAACCTGGTCTGTCCCACACTAGAAAACCCATCATTCTATAATACCTTAAAAGCACATCTTTAATTACCTTGTTCCACGCCGTTCCAGGATGAATTACATTAGATGAAGCATAAGGAGGACCATCCAAAAAGTATATCTTCTTTTGAGAACTGAAGCTCTTCTCTCTAACCTTTTCATATATCTTGTTCCTCTCCCAGAACTCCATTACCTCCTTCTCAACCTTAAATTGATCATACCTTTCTTTAGATATAGTATCAGGGATCCTTCCCAACGTTACCACCATGTACTTCCTTATTTGCTAGTATCTATCCAGTCGACCTTGACATTTTTTGAGCCTATGATCGAGGAAACTATATCCTTTATCTCATCTTCTAAACCCTCCTTGTCAACTAAAACCTCCACATATCTAAACTCTGGTAGAACTTTTGAAGGATGATCTACAACTTTACCATATGTCTCCTTTAACCTTTTGATAACTTCAGCATGTTTTTCGTCGAAGTAAGTTGTGTAATAGACTCTGTAGAGTTTCCTCACCATATCTTCCCCCCAGACTCTGTACATAAGCGCATAAGTACAGAACTTTAAATTATGCCTCCCTCTAATATTTTTCTCGTGCAAAGAACATGTGTTTACTTAACAAAGGGCTTTTGAATGCCACGAATAGTTATTATAATTATTTTTACTTTGTTTTTCAAAAAAGAAACATTAAAATAGTGGAAAAACAGGAGAATTTTCTAGGACTGAATCTAAGGTGGTGGACGTTGTCGAGTGGTGGAGAGGGTTCTGGAGGATTACCATTGAAATTAACATCCTTAGTCAGAGTAGATTCCAAGGGAAGGGTGACCATCCCCCAGACTATAAGAGAAGCTTTAGGAATAGATGTTGGAATGACTATGGTTGTTATTGCTGATATCGATAGAAGGGAGATTGTCTTGGCACCTGTCTCTTCAGACGTATCAAAGTTATACGAATTCGTTGTAGACATAGCTGACGTTACAGGAGCTCTAGCAAAGCTTACATCCAAGCTCGCTGAGCTAGGAGTCGATATTATAACATCCAAGTGTGCAAGCATAGTTAGAGCTGAAATCGCAAGTTGTACAATAATAGGTGATGTTTCAAAGGCAAAAATTACTGATATTGAAAAAATACGTAGAGAATTAGAGGAGATAGACGTAATAAGACATGTGAAGGTAAGACCTCTAGGAGGATCGCTAATCGTTTAAGAACTAAATGTAACAACAAGACTCTTGGTGCTAAGAATTTGTTAAAGATAGCATTACAAAAGAGTGCAGAGCTAGACAGGCGCTTAGAGGCATTTTCAAGGAGTCTATCTCACTGTCTTTCTAGGAGTTTAGAAAACGGTCTTCTGAAAATATACAGTTACCCCCATCCTGATGCCCTTGTAGCTTCATCTTTACTCGCCTCAAAAGCTTCTGTAGAGGGAATACGATCATCACTAAATATAGGCTATAGGAATCCTCAAACCATTAATGAACCCACGATAATAGTAGGGAGTTCAAACGCTAACTACAAAAGTAGTGACATATCTGAATGCCTTATAGTTATCTCGTATGAGGAGAAGCTTACATCACCGCCTCCCCCTGGAGCCACATACGTTGAAGTTGATGGTAGCCTATCTTCAGCAATAGCACTTTCATTTATTAACGAGGGCTGGAAGGGACCTAAGGAGTTGAAATTACTTAGCCTAATAGGAACATACTCGAGCAAATATGTAGATATAATAGGAAGAATTCACGGACTTGACTCTCTCTTAGTTGAAGCACTGGCAGATCAAGGCATATCAATGGTTACCAGCATTAAAGTATATAAGCCGCATTTACTACCCCTTTGCAAAGCCCTTTCAATAACATTAGACCCATACTACCCCTTCATGACAGGTGATGAGGAGAACTGCAGAAGATCCTTTGAGGATGCAAATGAAGTTGAACTAGCAGAAAGGTTACCATCTAGCTTAAATGCTGATGAGTTGGCCAAAGTTTCAAAGATCGTAATGGAGGAGGTTGAAGCTGTCTCAAAAAGAAGGATAGATCCTTCAGAATACTTCGGTGGTAAGCTTATTCTTCCTCAATATCCTGACGACCCGAAAATGGCCTCGGATGCATTAATGGCTTCTGCTGAACTTCTTGGAGATCCTTTAGTTTACCTAGCATCCTTTATGGACTTTGAGCATGAATACCCTATAGTTGAATCTTTTCTACTAAAAATCGCTAAAGAAATTAAGGATGAAGTCCTTAACCTTAAACTAAAGAAGGTAAAGGGGCCTGGATGGTTAAGGGTATTTGCATTAACGGATCGCAAATTACCATTGACTTTAGTCTACAGAGCATTGAGACTTCTAGGATTTATAGATAGAGAGTCAATAATAG
>JALWTO010000046.1 GCA_027082825.1 Acidilobaceae archaeon | reverse complement strand
CTCTTTCCATCCACTTAAGGAGACCAGTCTTGGTTAATTCGATCGAGAATTTCGACCAATTGTTTTCGACCGAGACCTTTTCTATGCGAACCTTTTCTCCTTTAGAAAGCTCAGGTAGAAACTGTTCCTTCGGCCTTGCATATACATAGTATTTCATCCAGCCCTCATCAACTACTTTTACACCTTCTGAGAAGTATTTCCTACCTTCGAGATCTATGAGAATGACTTTCATTAACAAAATCTTAGCCCTGTTAGCGAAAGTTGCAAGAAATCTTCTGACAATAAGATCATAAATCTTTTCCTCATCGGGACTTAGTCTCTGAGGCAACTCTCCAGTAGGATATATTGCAGGGTGAGCAGGATCCTCCTTCTTTCCCTCAATAGGCACTAGAACCCCTTGTGTTTCCATTAGCAACGTTTTAGTAAGCTGGAAGTATCTTTTATTTCTGCCCAACTTGATAATTATATCTTTATAGTCTAACCCCTTAGGTAGCTTCTGACTGTTAGTTCTAGGATAGCTTATTAAAGCTTCTAAGTACAAATTTTCGGCTATTTCCTGTGTTTTCATGGGCGAGAATCCAAAAAGTCTGGAAGCTTCTCTTTGAAGATCTCCAAGATTGAATGGTGGTGGCGGAGGAACACTTTTACTAGTTTTTAATACATCAGCTACACTTAGATAACCTGACCTTCTGAGCTCAATAAGTATCTTACGCGCATCTTCTCTAGTTTTCGGTGACCAACCTAGCGTTCTCGCTTTAAACAACTTTGAGTTTTTACTTAAAACGACATTTATACTAAATGATGGAATTGATATGAAAAGGTTCTTTTCACGCCATCTTCTCACTGCCTCAACTAAAGTCGGACTTTGAACTCTTCCAGCCGATAAAATCCTTCTCTCCCTCACAAAAGATCTGTAAGCGTCCATTAACGCCCTCGAAACGTTTATCCCCCAGATCCAATCTAATTCGTGACGCGCTATTCCAGCCTCTATCATTTCCCAATCTAAAGGTTGAAGGTTTCTAAATGCCCTCCTTATTTCCGATGGTGCTAGGCTAGAGAACTTCATTCTATAAGATCTCTTTATATCACCTAGATTAAGCAATATCATATAACCTATAACGGAACCCTCTATATCGTAATCGCACGCATTTATGTAGAACTTTGCCCTTGGAAGGACTCTCTTAAGAACCTCATAGAATTTTTTTAGATGCCTTTCCTTTTTATCTACTATCCATAGAGGTTTCCACTCATAATCAAAGACTGGATACCCTTTTTCATTGGTGTGAGGTCCATAAAGGTGGCCAGCACTAGAAACTACAACCAATGGTTGAGAATTATGATAAACTATCCATAAAGGTATTCCATTGATATAACATTTAACTCTTCTCCCAAGAGCTAAAGATATTTTATCGCCAGCTCTCGGTTTTTCAGCTACTATTGCAACGAAATCTCTAGGTAAAGAGCACCTTGTTGTTCTTATTCTACCCCTAGCTCTTCTTTTCATATTTTCCCTCCTAACCAGCCCGAATATATAATATTATAATCATGACCTTAAGAGGGGAGTTACATCTATCAAAAATCCCAACACTTAATGAAAAAGAAATAGTTAACTACCTTTTTACGAGCTACAGGGAATTACGTTGGAATGGGAAGTGTTAGAATGAGTAAAATGGCATAAAGAACCACAGCTATTTGACCCTTTATGCCAAGTTTTTCTTGAGGAAGAGCAGGACCTGGATGTCTAAATCCTCCCAAAAAGTAAAGGAAGAGAGCTAATATGGCAAAGAAGCCTAGAGACGGTATGATTATAGAAGACACTATTAGCAAAACTAAAGTTAAGAATGATACATATCTATGTCCTCTATCGCCCAGAGCTGCTCTAATAACATGACCTCCGTCCAGCTGCCCTATAGGAAGTAAGTTAAGGAAGGTTACTAAAAACATAACGAACGCAGCAAAGGCTAGGGGACTTAGTATTATAACCTTTCCTGGACCGGCCGTTATGTTCTCTATGTATGTCAAAAGAGAGAATATGAATGGCGAGAATCCTATTGAAACGGTTCCTGGACCCACCTGAGCTATCGACATGACTAACGACTCCTTAAGACCTATAACAGCCAGAGGTAGAGCTGCTACAAACCCGGCTAGTGGCCCAGCAATTCCTATTAGCGCCAAAGCCTCGGAAGTTGGCGGCGTCCATCTCATTAAAATCACAGATCCAAAGGTGCCCAAAAACCCCAACTGTGCAGGGGGACCAGGCAGAGGTATAGGTACGCTGCTTGGTACATTAAACCTCTTCATAGTAACGTAATGACCAAACTCATGAAGGATTAGTGGGACCAAAAGACCGAAGACGTACTCCCAAGGACTCCAAGAAATTGATTTTTCAACGCCACCTGGAGGTGTGCTAAGAGCCCGCCCCGTAAGATAAAGTGTAAATACCATTACTGCACCTAAAGCTAAGGCTGGTATCGCATAGGAGGATCCTCCCCTCTTGGTTAAATAGACAGCTACCGTCCCTTTATCAATTCTTAGCATAAGGCTACAGCCGCTTTTACTAACCTCGTTATAAATCTTGTAAGCAAGGTCCTTAGAAGGAGACAACACTGTTTCTTTGGGAAAACCTCTTACTAATACTCCCTTGGGAGCAGGCTTCACCTCCTCAATGTCAATCCATGTACTTAAGGTTGACAAACACCTACCGTATTCAGAAGCACCAATTTCCTTATCTCCATATTCTACGTCCGACAACTTTACGCTCAACCTCTAAGAGCAGCTTTAAAGGTATTGCCTGTATTTTTGACGTACCTCTTTTATATCTATATATAGTTAGTGGGAGAATTCCATTATCAACTTCATATCTTGCAATGATTACAGGATCTACTGAACCTACAAGCTCAGGTCTTACGAGAGGGGGAGCTCCGTAAGATATTTGTAAGGCCCTCAAACCTATTATTTTCGCCCTCTCATACTTTGTGAGGAGAGGAGGACCTATCTTTATTTCGTCAACGACTCTGGGATATGCTGAATAATCTTCTGATAAATTCTCTGTACTCCTTTTGTCCTTCTCTGACATTCAGAGTTCACCCTTCCTGCCTACCGCCTTTTCTGTTCCACGCGATATTCATAGTCAAAAAACTGTCACTAATATTTTTACCTAACAACAAACTAAAAACAATGAGCAATATTGCCCGACGAGGTTGTAGTGGTTCCTCAGATGGCGCTCAAATCCGGGTTCTTCATCATTCTTCAGCGACGCCAGGCCTAGCATCATTGCTCTCGTAAAGATATATCGGAGAAAAATTAAAAGATTTCTGAACGACTAAGTTCTTTTAAATAAAAACAATACTAACACCTAACATAGGCTGAGCTGACATGACAAAATGGATAGTATTATCTCTAATAACATTAATTTTATGGGGAATATGGGGGGTTGCACTCAAGATCGCTTCTCGACAGCTTTCTAACTGGAAAGACCTTTACGTAGCATCAAACAGTGCTGTAACCTTGGTCCTAGTAGTAATATTTTTGACCAGCTTAGGCAACATAAACTTTTCATTAAGATCTTTCAGCTGGGGCTTCCTGGCAGGACTTTTAGGTACTTTAGGTTATATATTCATGGTTCTGAGCTTAGAAGTAGGAGGAAAAGCTTCGATAGTTATAGCTCTCACCAGCATATATCCTGCAATAACGGCACTGCTCTCTACTTACTTCTTAAAAGAGAGACTTACATTAGTTCAATGGATAGGAATATTTATGGCC
>JALWTO010000045.1 GCA_027082825.1 Acidilobaceae archaeon | reverse complement strand
ATATTATATTAAAGAATACAAGGAGAACAGCTACATAGTCCTTCACTACAACCCATATTACTGGAATGCAACACTTTGGCAGAAGCTGTATGGACAGAATGCACCACAGCATAAGTTAATGATATTCCTGCTTAACAACGATGCTGTCACTAGAATTGAGATACTTAAGAGAGGCCAGGCAGACTATGGGGCATTGCCTCTAGACAGGCTTAAAGATGTTGAGGGCTATCAGTATCCAGGAACTAACTATAAGATAATAGTTCAGAAGATAGGATTGGATCCAACAATAGCATATATTGTGTTTAATGCTGCTAAGTCACCATTTAATAATTCATTGGTCAGAGAGGCTTTAGCATATGCCACACCTTATCAGCAAATATACCAGATAGTATACGCTGGCTACATGGCTCACCTTTATGGAGTTCTTCCAGCAGGATTTATTGGCCATAACGATTACATAGTCCCATTCAAATACAACTTTAACATGACAAAGGCCATGGAACTAATAAAGAAGTCTGGAATAAATCCAAGCGAATACAGCATCCAGATATGGTATAACAGTGGAAACTCTGAGAGAATGAAAATTGCAACATTATTACAATCGACTTGGAAGGAATTAGGCTTTACTGTAACAGTTAAGTCACTCTCATGGCCAACACTGTTAGAAGAGACTCTAAAGCCTACATTTGATGCATATATAATAGGTTGGGCTCCAGATTATATAGACCCTGATGACTATGCAGGACCTCTATTCTATGGAGGAACGAAGTTCAGCGTATTGCAGTGGAATGTGTTTACTAGCATAACTGCAGCACAGCAGTTCCTAAGCAGCTAAAGAAAATTAATCTAATTTTTTTGTTTTTAAATAAAATTTTTTACTTTCTTTTTGAAATCACATAGCCTAGGCTCATGTTTTATGGCTCATGTTTTATCAAACTTTTAAACTTCGAAACCAGTTTAGGAGCCTGAACAGAGGGATGAGCGAATGTCCCAGGGCATTAGCCTTTAAAGATCGTTTAAAAGGTGGGGCATCCATTGGCTGAATTGAAAAGGTTTCTTATCAGGAGGCTCTTGACATTTATACCCACCCTAATAGGAGTTACCTTTATTGTATATCTCATAGCTGCTGTTGTTCCAGCGAATCCTGCAAGGCTCTGGGCAGGAGGAGAGAAAGCAAACCAACATGTTGTTGCAATGCTTATAAAGGAGTATCATCTAGACCAACCTTTCTATATACAATATTATTACTTTATGAAAGGCTTTCTGGAGAATACCATGGTAAGTCCTGTTACTAGCTATAAGGTTTGGCATGAGATTAAAGTTTACATGCCAGTAACTATACAACTTACCCTCATATCATTTACATTTATAGCTCTTATTGGAATACCTTTAGGAATAATTTCAGCTCTAAAAAAAGATACTTGGATTGATGCTACAATAAGAGTCATAGCATTACTTGGAGTTTCTGTACCAATTTTCTGGTTAGCATACCTTCTCATATTCCTCTTTTTCACTAAACTGGGTTGGATAACATTATCAGGGACACCGACACCTCCTTATAGCATAACTGGTATACCTCTTATAGACTCTATCTTAAAACTTGATGGAAGGACTTTTCTTGAGGTAATTAAGAGATATTGGCTCCCATCGCTTGTATTAGCATATCCAGGAATAGGTGTAATTGCAAGGCTTGTTAGAAATACATTCTTAGATGCATTAGGATCCGACTTCGTAGATTATGTTGATGCTAGAGGTCTTCCTAGAAATCAGATGTATAGGCATGTACTTAAAAATGCAATGGTTCCAATAGTTACCGTTCTTGGTCTACAATTTGGAGGCCTTCTAGGAGGAGCTCCCATTACTGAAACAATATTTGGTCTTCCAGGTTTGGGTCGGTTCATGCTCACCAGCATTTACAGCTCCGATTACTTGAGCATGGTTGGTGGGGTGTTTGTAATAGCACTTATATATATGACTGTTAACCTAATAGTGGATATACTCTATGCCGTTATAGATCCTAGAGTTAGATATTGAGGTGAAGGTTATGGCTACGAAAGAGGCCGAGGAGGTTTATGAAAAGAAGGTTCTCGATAGAGTATCTGATGCATTTCTGGATGCTCTAGCCAACTTATTTGAGAAAATAAGACCAGGATGGAAGGTAAGAAACCAAGCAAGAATAGATGAATGGAAATTAATGTTTTATGCATTTAACAGAAGCCCTATAGGTATGGCTGGAGCAGTTTTAGTAGCTATATTCATTATCATCGCAATAGTAGGTCCATGGATAGCTCCATTTAGTTATGGAACTCCTCTTTCATTGTGTAATCATACTGCTTACCTAGCTCCTCCAGGAACTACAGTTAAAATTCCTCATGGCTGTGAGGCTTTAGGCGTAAAACCAGGAACTTATAGACTTATACTTGGCGGAGATAGTTTTGGCAGAGATCTATGGAGTAGAATACTTTTTGGTGCAAGAACAAGCTTTGTGGTTATGATACTAGTTCTCATGGTAGGTCCATGGATAGGAGTGGCTCTTGGCCTAATCTCTGGTTACTATGGTGGGGCCACTGATGAAACAATAATGAGAATAACTGATATGTTCCTGGTATTTCCAGGTTTAATCCTAGCAATTGCATTTTCAGCAGTGTTACCGTCTAGAATATCTCTGTTTCTCAAGACTCATCCTTGGGTAGATTCGTTCTTCTTGCATATATTTGCGCTTCATCCATCAGAAAGAGGTGCCTTAGCTAGTTTAGTGTCAGTTATTATAGCTCTTTGGATAGTTTGGTGGCCAGGCTACGCAAGGCTTGTCAGAGGAATGGTTCTTTCAGAAAAAGAGAACACTTATGTTGAGGCTGCAAGAGCCTTAGGCATTTCAACAGGTTCCATACTTTTCAGACATATATTGCCAAATATACTCGGTCCTATATTGGTATATCTATCGCTTGACTCTGGAGGAGTCATACTTACTGAAGCAGGCTTAAGCTTTTTGGGAGTTGGAGCAGTTCCTCCAATAGCCGACTGGGGTAGAATAATCTACGATGGTTCACAGTATTTTCCAACCGCCTGGTGGCTGGTGTTCTTCCCAGGACTAGCAATACTGCTCACAGTATTAGGGTTCAACTTGCTTGGAGATACTCTCAGAGACATCTTAGATCCAAGGACAAGAAGAAGCATAGAGTTCAGACTCAAGAAGAAACCCAAAGCTAAAAAAGAGGGTGAGGAAGAGTGAGATGTAAAGATCCTATAATAGTTGTTAGGGATCTTTATATAAACTTTTATACATATGCTGGTGTTGTAAGGGCAATAAATGGAGTTTCATTTGATATATGTAGGGGAGAAACTTATTGTTTAGTGGGAGAGACTGGCTGTGGAAAGTCCGTGACCTCAAGAGCCCTAACGAAGCTCATAAAGTCTCCTGGAAGAATAGAAAAAGGTGAGATATACTTCTATCCAGAACCTGGAAAGAGAATAGATATCATGAAGCTGAATGATGACGAAGTAAGAAGAATAAGAGGTTATGATGTGGCATATATATTTCAAGATCCAAGTGCGGCTCTTGACCCTCTTTATACTTTAGGTTATCATGTTGCCGAGACCATGTCATTTCATGGGGTTGTTCAGAGTATAAAGGAGGGAATAAAGAAGGCTGCAGATGTCTTAAAAATAGCAAAGATGCCAGATCCAGAATCAAGAGTTAGGGCGTTCCCTCATGAGCTTAGTGGAGGGATGAAACAGAGAGGAGTTATAGGAATGAGCCTTGCCAATAGACCTAAGATGTTAATAGCTGATGAACCAACTACAGCTCTTGATGTAACTATTCAGGCTCAGATAATGGATTTCCTCAAGGAGCTTAAGAAGAAGGAGAATCTGACCCTTCTTCTTATAACCCATAACATGGGGCTTGTGGCTGAGATGTGCGATACAGTTGCAGTCATGTATGCCGGAGAGATAGTCGAAGAAGCACCTGTTGAGGTGCTTTTTAAGAATCCTCTTCACCCTTACACAAGAGGACTTATGAGGGCTGTTCCTAAACATGTAGGAAAGAATGTCACATTAGAATCTATACCCGGAACCGTTCCAAACCTCATCTTTCCTCCTCCTGGATGCAGATTCCATCCAAGATGCCCTTACAGATTTGATCCTTGTGACAAAAAAAGACCTCCCCTGATTGAGATAGAGAAGAACCACAAGGTGGCATGCTGGCTCTATACTAAGAAAGGAGGTGAAAGGAAATGAACGCTAAAGAGCTGATTAACTATATGACCTCAACTTTTGGAAAGCCTGTGATTGAAGTAGCTGATCTGAAGAAATACTTTCCAGTCAAAGGAATCTTTAGAACTGCAGGATATGTTAGAGCAGTTGATGGTATATCTTTTATAGTTCCTAAAGGAAAAACATTAGGTCTTGTTGGTGAAAGTGGATGTGGTAAAACTACGACAGGAAGACTCGTACTTAGGCTTATAGAACCCACGTCAGGTCATGTTTACTTCGAAGGAAATAATGTATTCAGACTTAGGGGAAAGAAGCTTATGGCCTTCAGAAGGAAGGCTCAGATGGTCTTTCAAGACCCTTACATGAGCCTTGATCCAAGGATGACGGTATTCGACACAATAATGGAGCCTGTAAAGGCTCATAGGATAAAGATAGATGATCCTCAGAAGTTTGTTGTAAATATCCTCTATGAGGTTGGCCTAAACGAAACTCACCTTTACAGATATCCCCATGAGTTTAGTGGTGGACAGAGACAGAGGATAGCAATTGCAAGAGTCTTAGCCTTAGAGCCTGAGTTTATAGTACTCGATGAACCTACAAGTGCCCTAGATGTTTCTGTCCAGGCTCAGATATTAAACATGTTAAAGAACCTTCAGTCCAAGAGAAACATTACATATCTATTTATAAGTCATGATCTTGGTGTTGTTAGGTATATGAGTGACTACATAGCAGTGATGTACTTGGGGAAGATAGTCGAGTTAGGACCTGCAGAAGAAGTGTTTGAGAAGCCCTTACATCCTTATACAAAGATGCTCTTTGCCTCTATGCCTGTTCCGGATCCGTTTGAAGCTAAGAAGAAGCCTAAAGTTGAGGTCATTGGAGAACCACCCTCACCCATCAATCCTCCTCCTGGATGCAGATTCCATCCAAGATGTCAATATGCAATGGAAGTTTGTAGAAAGAAAGAACCACCACTTGTAATGGCAGAAAAAGGTCATTTTGTCGCCTGTTGGCTTTATATGAAAAAATAACCTTTTTTAGCAAGCTTCTAGCTTTTATTTAGTTCAATGATGTTAAAAGGAAAATCCTTAAATCTTATAGACCCTTTGGAATTACTGGAGAAGCGCCGGACTCATACGGTCTTGATACCTGAGGTCGTTTGGAGGCCTATGGGAGCGGAGGTCCCGGGTTCAAATCCCGGCGGCGGCTCCAGTTTCTCAATTATCTAAATCTATGGATTCGCACTTGTTCAAGGCGATGAAGGTGTTAGGAAAAGAATCAGGAGCAAAATACCTAAAGAATTCTACCAGCACAAATAGAGTTGGCTCATCTCGTTCTCATACGAAATCTGCTTAAGTACTCTCTACTCATACATATGTGAAAGTTAGCTGTTCTGTAATATTTCCTTACTACTCCTCTTACCTCATCCACCTTAACTTTGTAAGTGAGCAAGCCAGCTCTAAGTAGGATGCGTATATGTGCTATAAGCAGGGGCTTCGAAATACCTAGGGCCTCCCTCAACTCCCTGCTGCTCATCTCTCGTAAAGAACATAGTGCGAGTATCTTAAGTCGGGTGGGATTAGCAAATGCTTTAAACACCAAGGCTAGGTCTTCGAGGGTTTTAGTATCATTGTTTTCTGTCAAAGCTACATCATCTCAACAACTCCTCATATGATACGGAGAGATTTCATAACTTTAAGAAAAGTTCTTGATTTCGTCTCTAGGTAACTAGTTACTCTTTTAACTCTTGCATTAACTCGCGGATCTCCTTCCTTAAAGCCCTTATCTCCTGTAGCAACTCTTCATAGCCCTTATTCTCGTAAGAGTTTATTGAGGTTGACTGAAGCCTTGCCTGTGTTGACTGTAGACCTCTTAGCCATTTAAACATGTATTCAGCAAGTACTATAGCAATAATAACAACTATGAGGAGCACGGCTCCCCATATTATGAAGTCTATCCATCCTGTTAATTCAAGAGGCGGTGGTGGCATGTCAAGACTCACCTCCCTTTATACATATTTTTACCCAGGTAAATAGTTATTTACCCTATATATAAACGTTTCTCTCAGAACCAAACTACTCACCCTAGGCTCCTTGGACTACACTTTTCACTCAACAGGGCGATGCAGAAAGTTATGTACCACAGTTAATCAGGCTCTTCAAATAAACGGACATCCAAAGAAAAAACTCTTAAATCTTGCTTTATATGGAGACTTTTATGGAACTTGTGCCGCCGTAGCTCAGCTGGCAGAGCGCCGCCCTGGTAAGGCGGAGGTCCCGGGTTCAAATCCCGGCGGCGGCTCCAGTTTCTCAATTATCTAGACTTTGATCTGTTATACGCTTGCTATACGTCTCCTCTCGATTGAACATTGAGCAGGATACCAGCACTATCAGCTAGGTACTGGAGACACCATTCACCGTTCTCTGTCCTAGGTCATTGTAGGCCTCCGTAAGAGTCACCAAGATGAAATGATGAGGATGAATTAATAATAGTTTTTTGTTTAATGATATAGCCAAAAGGAACGTTGAAGAACTTAGAAAGGAATTAAAAAAGGCATGCAAACCGAAAACTGTTAGAAAAACCCTAACTGTGCCTGATATGATTTGGCATAGCTTGAGTGAATGGTTTTGGTGCTACCTTCTTTATCTTAAAGATCACCTTCTCAGATCCCACTCTGTATAAGCTCATGATCCTTGATCTCAGCTTGATGTAGGTGAGTAAGAAGACTACCTGAAACACTGGAAGTGTTGCAGGAGCTATAGCTACCAATGGAGAGAAGGCCGTTGCAGCTATTGCTATAGCGGTTCCCTCATTCTTCCCTATGCTAGGGAACAACGTTGCCATGGCATCTCTATACTTAAATCTTATACTTCTCAAGAATAATGTTAGAAAGGTTAGTGATATTGTTCCAAATACCATGGCAGAGTAGAAGACTCCTAGGACTGAATGTATGTAAGTAATTATCATCTTTGAGCTTCCGAAGAATATCTCAAAAATTATCATGAACATACCTAGCATTGTTATCGTTGGAAATAGAGGGCTTATTCTCCTAAACCTCTCCATGCCCAGACGTTTTACTAAGGCCTCATGCATTGCCACTCCAACAATCAGGGGAGCTATTATCACCAAGATGATAGTTTTAATTAAAACCATTGTTGGCACAATAACATGATATGCGGCTCCATAAAGCTTTATGTATAGAGGTATTAGTGGAACTGCAACTAGGAATGAAACTACAACAAGGGCTGTCGCAAGCTCTATGTTTCCTTTCATTAAACCAACATATCCTACGCTCATTGAAGAACATGGAACAAGCCATGCTATAAAAAGTCCTAGCTTAAGTAATTGATTATGAAGAAAGAGGTCTCCCAAAATTACTGCCCACAAAGGTCCCCAGCCAAAGTTCATTAGCAAAGAAACTGTAAGAGCTTTCCAGTTTTTGAAAGCCTTGCCCAAATATGCTATATCGAGCATTATCATCATTGGAAATATCATTAACATTATCGCAGCCATCTCCAGTTCTTTGACTAATGGTCTATGGATAGTCACCCATCCAGCCTTGTAGTAGCCAGTGATTAATCCTAAAGCTATAGATATACCAGCATATACTGCTAGGAACTCATCCAAGTGATCCCTCAGCCTAACAAGCTTGCTTTCTTCGTTTGCCGTCATCTTTGCAACCCATGAGGTATCTTTAGGTTTGTTTTAAAGCTTCTTAAATATTTATTGTAAATGCTCAATCTTGGTAGTTTTAAATAAAACTTAGTAATTAAAACAATTCATAAAAAAGATATAGTACTAATATTTTAATATTCTGTAGTATCATTAAATTTAAGTTTAATTATAAAACTAAGTATTGGATTACTAGTAGGTTCTCAAACCTAGAATCAAGCTTTAGCGTTATCTGATATACAAAATCGAAGTGATACTGATCTATAAATAGCAGTATTTTTCAAAGAAAGTTAAGCATGTTCTTTGAGAACGAAACATGGTATTGCTTCAAATAAGAAGGTCATTGAAAGTACCACTATAGGTTTAAGAGCTCATGAGGAGCCCAGGTTCGATAAAGCCATAAAGACTTTCAAACATCTTTATAAAGAGGCGGCTACTCTTATGTCAAATCCTTAATAACTGATTATTATTGTTTTGTTTTTTTTCTCAAGAATCTTGTCAGACAGGTTGTTGTGTAGAAGTTGTAATTATCTTTAAGCGTCACATCCCCTATATGGCACATGAAAATGGAAAATATGTAGGGTAAAATATCTTAACCGCGAACTCTAAACATAAATCTATGGAGGTGTTCTGTCAATCATGTCGGGGGGGGGGGGCAGAGACCCCTTGAGGAGCTTCGCTTTGGTCATCTAGCAAGGATCCTCCTCACACTTCTCGATTGTGGAAGGAAAGGAGGGTGTTCAAGCTTCGAGGAGATAATAGAGAGTTCTGGAGTTAGCAGGTCAGAGTTCTTCGTAAGGGTCAAGGACAGAATGGAAAAGGCAGGGCTTGTTGTCGAGGAGGTCTCTGGCACGAGAACAAAAACATTGAGGCTTACTGAGAGAGGAAGAAGGCTTGCAAAGTGCTTGGATGAATGCAGGGAAATACTGGACATTTGAGCTAAGAGAAATGTTCTTTGAATTTAGATCAAAAATTCTCTAGCCCTAAGCTCTAGAGTTAAGAGCAAGCTTTTTTTAAATAATCTTTTCATTGCTGTTCCTGAAGCAATAATATTTAAGATGCCTTGGCATCATTAGATATGACAGATATCGCATGCAGAATTTGAGTCTGTTCTTTCTCCTTTTTAGTTTATCGAGAAAACATAAAGCTAAAGAAATATAATAGCACTAAAGGCCACATAGCGGTTAAAATTCTCTATATTTTAGGTTTAATCATTGGTGAGGTAATATGGCTGTAGAGAGGACACTAATAGTAGTAAAACCTGATGGAGTCAAGAGAGGTCTTATTGGTGAAATAATAACTAGATTTGAAAGAAAAGGGTTTAAAATAAAAGCCCTGAAAATGTTATGGATAGGCAAAGAACAAGCTGAAAGATTTTACTCGGTCCATAAGGATAAGCCTTTCTTCAATGATTTAGTTAGCTTCGTCACAAGTGGGCCAATAGTAGCTATGATAATAGAGGGTGATGAGGCTATATCTGTTGCAAGGATCATGATAGGCTTGACTGACGGAAGAAAAGCACAACCCGGGACTATAAGAGGAGACTTCGCTCTTTCAATACAGGAGAATGTTGTTCATGCAAGTGATTCGAAGGAAAGCTTTGAAAGAGAGTATCGTATTCTTTTTAATGAGAATGAGATAGTCGGAGACTATTAGATACCAGCTTGTAGGTCAACTCTTTTTCTTAATCTTCTTTAACCTTAATGCCACAAGATTATATGATTTGTCTCCTGCCTTTGTCCTTTTTATTTCAACGATATCTTTTAGTACATCTATTTCATCGTTGCTTATGAGATCTTTGAATTCTGTGAGAAGCTTTAAGGCATGATCTGCAGGAACATCTACATAAATGACATCACCTTCATTCACATGCCTGCCAATGAGGATCCTTCCTTCAATAGATACAGCCACGGCCATTCCAGGTCTTGCTTCATTAAGACTTTTGTCTCTATCCTTTATCGCTTTTATCGTCCCAAGTCTTCTACCTTTATCGTTTATTACTGGATATTTCGGCTTTACTATACCTCCGATCACCTCAATACCTACAATTGCAGGTCCACTTCTTCTAAACACATATCCAGGAAGTATCCTAAACTTGCCCGGTCTGATGAGCTGATCTAACTTCTTTCTTCTCTCCGCCTCTTTCTGTTTCTTAACCCATTCCTCGTACTCTTCTATAAGCCTGTATATTACATTTCCCTCAAATATCTTAATGTCTGAGGATGCCGAAACTTCTCTAGCCTCAGGAAGAATCTTAACATTAAAGGCTAGAATTACTCCCAGGTAAACATCACTTTTCTTAACTGCTCCAGCCTCTATTACATCAATTTTACTAACCGGTCCTATATCTGCTATCCTTACGGGGATATTTCTTCTTCTTAATGCTGTAACTAAGGCTTCGAGTGTTCCTAGAGTATCTGCCTTAACTATAACACCGATCTTGTCTGTTCTAACCATAATTTCTTCTATCTCAGCCTTAATGCTTTTCTTGACCTTCTCAACTTCGTTCTCACTATTAACAACTATTATTGGTGAACCAGCAAGGACTTCCCCAAGATCAGGTGCTGCTATTCTAACTCCAGCAGCTGCATGAACTTTATCTACATTTATAAATTGAGTACCTTTATGCCTTAATTCTTGGAGAGGTCTGGGCATTAGAAGAGCCCTTACAGAGGTTACTATAGGACCATTCTTTCCACCAACAACTATCCTATCCCCGACCCTTATTATGCCATCATATATTATTGCATCCAAAGTGGTTCCAAGACCAAAATGTTCTTTCACTTCAAGAATAACTCCCCTGGCTGGACCTTCAGCATATCTAAGTCTCTTTTTAAGATATTGTTGTGTAAGTCCAGCAAGAACTGCAAGAAGCTCTGATATCCCTTCTCCAGTCCTAGCGGAGATAGGAACTACAGCAACAGCCTTTGTAAAATCCTTTATCCGAATGAAAATCTCTGCTGGGATGCTCTCTTCATAAAGCTTTCCTATTATATCATAAATCCTTCTTTCTAATTCAGAAAGAACTCTAGGATTCTGTTTCTTTATGGTAAAGATATAAGGTTCATCAGGATTAGCCTTCCATCCATGAATTCTGTCTATCTTGTTCACAGCAACTAGGAAGGGAACTTTTCTCTCTTTTAATATTTCAAGGGCCTCATAGGTCTGTGGTTGAAAGCCCTCCATTATATCAACAACTAATATGGCAAAATCAGCTACACTTCCACCTCTTTTTCTTAAATTAGTGAAGAGTTCATGACCTGGAGTATCTATAAAAAGAAGACCTGGTATCCTGAGCTTTATTGGTATAGTCCTCTTTAATGGAGCAGCAATTTTCTCTATAACCTCAGCTGGAACTATGCTAGCTCCAATATGCTGAGTTATTCCTCCGGCTTCATTTGCTGCCACCGCTGTCTTCCTGATTCTGTCAAGAAGTGTGGTCTTCCCATGATCTACATGACCCAATACCACAACTATTGGCTGTCTGAGCCTTTTTTCTGCTGTTGCGGCCTTTTGTCCCATTTAGATCACCCCTTCTCCATAAGTTCTAAGAATCAGTAGTCCATTTATAGGCTCGGGTCGAGCTGTTTTATGTGGCCCCCGGGAAAGCTGGGGAGTGAAGACCTTGAGTGAGGAGAGACCACCACTGAGGATAGTGATATCAGATCCCAGAGCTGGAAATAAGATAGTTAAAGTTAAGGTAAAGGGAGTTGATGATATTGAATATACTGATGATATGAGAAAGACCAAGGAAAAGGAGAGAACAAAGCTTCCAATAGCCAGAGTTAGCAAAGAACTGTATGATAAACTAAAGTTAAACGAAGTCGGAACTATGACTTTAAGGTTCAGAAGTGAGCAAGGGAGAAAAAATATACCATTCAAAGTTGAAGTTAGTAATAAGCTCAGTGAGAACGAAGTTGAAATTAATATGGAGCTACTCGGTGAAGTTATCGGAAACCTTGAAGCTGAAGCTGAAGCTTTCAGAACAAAAACCTGGCAGATAGCTGTTCCTGAAGATGTAGCAGTTAGACTTGCTGGGCTTGAGATAAATGACGTATTTGATGGAATGCTAATAGGTTATGAAGGATTAAGACTAAGAATAAGAGGAGGAAGCGATGCTACAGGAATACCAATGCATCCTGGAGTTCCTGGAGCTGGAAAGAAAAAGATGCTTTTATCTGGCCCTCCAGGCTTTCATCCAAATGAAAAAGGTGAAAGGAAAAGAAAGCTTGTGAGAGGAAGAGCTGTTCCTGACCCAAGAGGCGAAAGAAGAAAAACTGCTCTAGCACAACTTAATGTCTCTATAGTCTACGAAAGCAGAGAGAAGAAGTCCTGAATCTATAAATAATTTTAATAATTAAATTTTGTATAAAATAATTTTAATAATTAAACCTTAACGCTTTGTTTGAAAACATTTTTATCTTCAAAATATAAACATTTTCTCGGCATCTTGCTTTGGGGGAATATTGATGGTAAACTATGAGTTTTCCGAGGATGAGATTAGGTTTAGAGATAGTGTAAGGGAGTTTGCAAAGAGATATATAGAACCGAGATGGATTGAAATAGACAACAAGGGAAAGATTCCTTTAGACCTGATAAAGAGAATGGGAGATCAAGGCCTCTTTGCGATACCAGTTCCTGAGGAGTATGACGGAATGGGCGGAACCATGGTCATGGCTGCTATTGCCGTAGAAGAAATAGCTTACTATGACCCTTCTGTAGCTGTAGCTGTCTATGCTCTCCTGAACAATGGTTGGCCTTTGGCTCTTGCTCTCTTCGGTCAAGAAGATGCAAAACTAGAGATACTTCCTAAGGTTGCTAGCGGAGATGCCTTCTTTGGAATAGCATCAACAGAACCACAAGGAGGTAGCGATGTCGCTGGTACAAAGACTGTTGCTAAGAAAATGGGAAATAAATGGATTGTTAACGGAGAGAAAAGCTTCATAAGTGGAGTTAGAGAAGTCCAAGAACTTCCCGAAGGCGGAGGCTTCTTCTTAGTTGCCAAGACAGAGAAGGCTGTATGGAGCCATAAAAAAATAACAACGTTTGCACTTATACCTAAGTGGAATGGAAAACTCAAACCTGGCTGGAAGCCAACTATATACGATGAAATTGGAAGACATGGAATATCTACTGGGGGCTTTACGCTTGAGAACTTTGAGATAGAAGATAAATATAGGATTGGGGATGAAAACAAAGGGTTCTACCTTGTACTTCAAGGCTTTAACATAGCAAGAACGCTTGTTGCTGCAGCAACAATTGGCAGTGCACGTTGGGCTCTTGATAGAGCCAAGGAATGGCTAACGACTAGAAAACTCTTTCAAGGAAGACCTATAGCCAGCTTTGAGGGAATAAGTTTCAAGTTTGCTGAGTTATACACTGAGCTTGAGGCAGCAAGATACTTTGTCTATAAAGCAGCCTGGATGATTGATAATACATATCTGACCAAAGATCCTAAGTTTAAACCTTATGACCTTAACTTACCTGTTGCCATGGCTAAACTGAAAGCTCCAGAGACTACAACAAGAATCTATGAAGAGGTTCTCAAATGGTTCGGAGCTTATGCCTATACCAAGGATTGTAACCTCTATAGAGGTTGGTTAGGCACATTCTCTTATACAATTGGGGCTGAAGGTGCACAGAATATAATGAGATATATAATTGCCAGAGATGTACTAGGTAGTGAAGCTGTGAGAAATGTATGGGTTAAAGAAGAAGAGTAAGGTAAAATTAGATCTCGATTTTTTCTAAACCTTTGTTTTTAATAAAGCAAACTTTTTCTTTTTAGAAAGGGGGATAGAAATTGAAGGCCTTAGTGGCAATAAAGCTTACATACGACGTGAATCAAATAAAATTTGAGAGAGATGGAACTCCTATTCTCGATTCATGTCCTAAGGTTATGGGTGAGGCTGATAAATGTGCTGTAGAGGAAGCTGTGAGATTAAAGAAGAAAGCAGGTGCAGAAATCATGGCAGTTACTATAGGATCCTCCAAGGAGCACTATAGGATATTAAGAGATGCTTATGCTATGGGCGTTGATAAGTCGGTAATTGTTAGGACCGAAAACCCCGAGAGGCTTGATTCTTTGACTATAGCTAAGATTATAGCCTCACTTAACAACAAACTTGGACCTTTTGATGTCATTTTTGTTGGATCGGGAGCAAGCGATACCCATTCATCAGTTATAGGTCCTATGCTGGCCTCTATTCTTGGATACAAGCTATTAGCTAATTCAGATAAGATATTATTTGAAGATGGGAAGTTTATTGTTATTTCAACACTTGAAGATGGCCAATATAAAATTGCAACTAATCCCCCAGTCATCATTACAGTTACTAGTGAGGCAAATGAACCTAGAATACCAACAATAAAGGACATACTTAGATCTAAAAGAAAACCTATAGACGAAATTAGTCTTGAGAACTTAGACGTGAAAACCAAAGAACTAACATTAAAGAACTTAACAAGATATGTAGTTCCTAGAAAGAGGATTAAGATAGATGCTACTGAAAACGTAGAGGAAGCTGTTGATAGACTTTTAAAAATGCTTAGAGAAGAAGGGGTGATCTAAAATGGTTGATGCAATGGTTTATGCTGAGGATATTTCATGGGCAAAACAATTAGCCTCTGCCTCTAAGCTATTTGGCAATGCTGTCCTGATAACTACAACTGCAAAAGAGACAAAGGAATTTTCTAGATATTACAAGAAGGTTTATGTAATTAAGGTTAAGGTTTTCGAACCGTTAAGCATAAGCAAAGTCATAGAGAAAGTATTATCTGAAGAAAAACCCAATGTCTTCGTATTCCCTTGTACTAATAAAGGCAGGATGCTATCTGGCCTTATTGCAGGTAAGCTTGGTCTTATACCTATAACTGATGTAATAGGAATATCTAAGTCTGGAAAGAAGTTCATGTTAACCAAACTAACATTTGGAGGCAATGCAAAAGTTGACATCGAGATAGAGTTGCCTTTTATTATCTGTATAGCTGCTGGATCATTTAAAGAAGCTGAAGCTGGTGAGGTTGGCGAAGTCAAGGAATTAGAGGTTCCTAAAGCTGAACTAGAAGTTGATTTTGAACCTAGAAAAATGGAAGGAGTCTCGCCTGAAAAAGCAGAAATAGTAGTTGGTGCCGGAAGAGGGATAAAGAAAAAGGAAGATTTGAATCTAGTAAAGGAACTCGCAGAAATACTTGGTGGAGCTTGGAGTGTTACCAGGCCTCTTGCTGCTGACTATAGTTGGACAGACAATTGGATAGGAATTTCTGGACTCATAATAAATCCTAAGGTTTATATAGCTGTTGGCATCTCAGGACAACCTCATCATATGATGGGTGTGAGAGGTTCAAAAACCATAGTTGCTATAAATAATGATGAGTCTGCCCCTATTTTTGAGGAATCAGACTATGGAGTTGTTGGAGATCTTTATAAAGTCCTGCCAGTGCTTATAAGAAAGCTTAAAGAACAGAGAGGTAGATAGGATATTGTCAGAAAAATTCGATGTTATAGTAATTGGAGGAGGACCAGCTGGTCTTAGTACAGCATACTTTCTTGCGAAGAAAGGAATAGAAACTGTCGTACTTGAAAGAGGCCCTGAGTCTGGATCGAAAAATGTCTTTGGAGGAAGAATTTACTCTTATGTGTTAGATAGACATTTTCCTGGATGGAGAAAAGAAGCACCAGTAGAGAGATGGGTTCGAAGAGAGAGGCTGGCAATCTCATGCAAAGACTCTACCGTTACAATAGAGTTTAGGCCATACAGATCAGAAGATGGTAGATATGATAGCTTTACAGCCTTCCTAAGCAAGTTCGTTGCATGGCTTGCTGAAAAGGCGGAGGAAGAAGGAGCAATGGTTCTAACTAGTACTAAAGTAGATGAAATATTGTTTAAAGACGAATATGCTAGCGGAGTTAGAACTGGAGGAGAGGAACTTTATTCTGATTATGTAGTCATAGCTGAAGGAATAAATACATTGTTGAGTGAAAGACATAAACTCAGAAATGAACCTAGACTTTCAACCACAGCTTTAGGAGTCAAAGAAGTGATAAGAGTTAAAAAAGAGATTATAAATGAAAGATTTAATGTTAATGATTGGGAAGGTGTCGCAGAGTTCATATTAGGATATCCTCTTTTAGGAGTCGCTGGGGGAGGATTTCTATATACTATGAAGGAATACATAACTCTTGGAGCTGTTGTTAGACTTTCTGCGATCAGAGAAAAGAAGATTGCAATGAAAGATTTAGCAGAACTCCTCAGAATCCATCCAGCGATTAGAGATCTTGTTAGAGATGGAACCCTCATAGAATACTCGGCTCATCTAACAAGAGAAGGAGGTTTTTTAGACGTTGTAAAGAAGCCTTATGGAAATGGATATGTGATAGTTGGAGACGCCGCTGGTTTTCTCCTAAATACGGGCTTCACTATCAGAGGTGTTGATATGGCCATTGAATCAGGAAGAATTGCGGCTGAGGCAATAGCTAAAGCACATGAAACAGGAAAAAGAGACGAAAAGACTCTTTCTTATTATAAAGAGTTGCTTGACGATAGCACTATAATTAAGAATCTAAAGGAGTTCTCAAAACTTCCAGAATTTCTTGAAAATGAAAGATTATACAAAGATTATCCAGAGGTAGTTTGTGATGTTCTTTCCGTTGCATATACCACAGAAGAAAGGACAAAAAGAATATATCCAGCTCTTAAAGAATCTATGAAAAACCATGGAATAAACATCATAACCCTGCTCTCAGATATCATTAAGGCAAGAGGTGCAATATAATGTCTAAATCAAAGGAGATAATTTCGATTGAAAGAAGACTCACCCTAACAAAGTTCAACATATATAAAGAGCCCCATATAATTGTTGATACAAGTAAATGTGAAAAATGTGAAGAAAAACCATGTATATATGCATGTCCTGCTGGTCTTTACCAGCTTGATGAGAACGGAAAATTAGTGTTTATATATGAGGGCTGTCTAGAATGTGGAACCTGTAGGCTGATATGTCCCTATGGAGCTGTCTCTTGGGAATATCCTCCTGGAGGTTATGGAGTCTGGTATAAGTTTGGATAGTTCACTCAACTTTTTCAACAATCAGAGTTAAACCGTCTAATGAAATTACTTTCACTTTCTCTCCTTTCTTAATGATAACTTCAAGGTCTTTGGACCTTGCTCTCCAAATCTCTCCTTCAACAAGAACAAAGCCCTCATTCTTGATATCGGTAAGAGCTTCTCCTAAAGCACCTATTATGGCCTCTCTTCCTACCTGAGGACCTCTTTTGTAGACCTTAACTATAGCCAGGAATAAGAGAGTTCCTACAATAACTATTGTAGCTGTAATAGATGCAAAGAGTTTCCAGCTCACAATACCATAACCTCTGAGTACAATCATTATTATAATTGAAATTGCTAAGGCTATTATAAACTCATCGAGGAGAGCTACATATATCTCTAATGAGACTCTTTTTGACAAAACTCACTCCTCTTTGAAGTGGCAATCCAAAGACCTACTCCAGGATAGAAACTCTTAAATTTAACCACCTCAAATCTCTCTTTGAGCATCTTTATCAGTTGAACTTCTGTGAGCATATTGTCTATGGTCTTTTTTAAAAGCCAGTAAGCTTTTATCATTTTTGGACAACCCAAAATCAGAGATCCTAATGGAGGAATCACAGTTAGATAGCTCCTAACAACAAACCCTAAAATATTATTTGACGGTCTATAAAGATCCAATATACCTAATATTCCATTGGGCTTCAAGATTCTCCAGAATTCATTAAGAGCAATGGAATAGTTAATGGCATCTCTAAACGCAAATGAAGTAATTATTGAATCAACACTAGAATCCTTTAGAGGAAGACTCTCAAAAATCCCTAGAATAGCTATAATGTCCATATCACGTCTGGAACAAGTTCTTCTAAGTGTTTTTAATGCTTGCATTACCATAGGCCCTGATGGATCAATTAATACCAATTTTTTCAAGTTTGAAGCTCTTCTACATGCCACTGAAGAAAGATTTCCTGGGCCACTTCCAGCATCAATAATTACCTCTCCTCTAACATTACTAACTAGCTTTTTTCTAAGATAATCTACTGTAAGAAAGCTCATGAACCTATTTATTCTCTCGTAACATCCGGTTTCTGAAAGCTTCTCTATGCTTGAGATAACTTCTTTCCATAGCTTGTTCAATTAGGCTCCCAAACTTCTAGTTGCGTTACCAGTTATAAGTGATGCTTCTTAAGATTTTTCTAAGGGAATGGATAGTTGAAGAAACAGGAGCTCATAGTTACAAGAGCCTCAAAATACATAGCAGTTATCTCCAGTGTTATAGCAGCTGTTGAAGATGTTTGGGATGAGAGCTTTGAAATGCTTTCAGTGGATGTACCTTGGTGGCTTGGAGATCCTTGGGATGTCCTTTCCAAGATTGATCGCCTTTCTGGCGGAAGTCTTAAGGTCAGTATAGGAGTTCCTGAGAGAGGATTGATCAGAGATGAATACATAGACGATATTGATGTTAACGTAGAGGTTTTTGGAGATCCTGAGATGAGGTTTGAAGATGGACGAAGCTTAAGAGATCTTTATATCAAGACCTCTCTAGCTCCTGTGAGTCTAGACTCAACTATGATCAGATCTTTGGCTCTAAAGACATCAAGGGATGGAATAGAATTTATGATCATGTATCTTAAGACAGGCTCTGTGGCAATATTTGAAGGAGAACATTTCAGAGTCTCCCTGCCAGCTGTATGGTTTTCGAAGGTAATTTATCACACACATCCTCATGGTTCCTGCGGACTTTCTGTTGCTGATATCAAGAGTACATTAGAGTTTCTAGTAAATGGAGGCCTAGCTGGAGCTGCAGCAACCGATAGCTGTGTATCTTACATGCTTAGAATGGGATTTGTTGACGAGAATGACTTCATTAAAATAAAAAGAATGAAAAGACCTCTTATTCTTGGAACATCCATTCCAAAACTTAAAAGCCTGGAACTGGGATTTCTTTCCTATTAAATATATATGATATTTATGAAACCCCATTTAGTAAAGCTCAAGAGTTATTAGTCTTTACTTATTTCTTTCCTGATTAGGATAAGAGAGTTGATAATTAGGGGAACATCGAGAAAAATTAAGGATATTATAACCATGACCAAGCCTATGCAGCTTATACTTTTATCTATAACCATGTATGGTGCATATCTAGCCTCAACAAGGTTATTATCTTTAGAAATCCTTCTATTTCTTACACTAACAGCTATTGGTGCTATTGGAGGGGTTACGGCCCTTAACATGTATCTAGAAACAGATATTGATTCAATTATGGAAAGGACAAAAAATAGACCTCTTGTTGTGAAGAGCCTCAGTAGAGGAGAAGCTTTACTAGGAATAATTCTTCTAATGTCAATAGGATTACTCTCTGCAATAGCAATAAATAAGTATGTAGCTCTCTCAGTTCTCATAGGGCTTTATTCTGATATAATAATGTATACAGAAATAGCAAAGAGAAGAACAGTGACTAATATACTTCTGGGAGGTATAGCTGGAGGTATGCCAGCACTAGGAGGATGGGCAGCTGGAAGAGGAATCTTTGATCTTGCAGGAGTCCTTCTTTCAGCAATAGTTATGGCATGGATTCCTATGCACATATGGTTTATAAGTTATTATTATAAGGAAGATTATGTAAAAGCTGGAGTTCCTATGGCACCTACAGTTCTTAGTATAAAAAATGTAGCCACTTTAATAAAAATATCTTTAGGACTGATGGCAGGTCTTGCTTGGGGATTCCTTATTCTAAGAGGTTATGGTTTTATATCTGCGATTGTAACCTCAATCCTCGTTCTGATGGCCATCAAGAAGGTTAACAACTGGGAAAAAAGACCTACGAAGAAGATGGCCAGAGAAATGTTCAAGTTCGCAAGCCCTATTATTGCAACTGTTTTCTTATTACTTCCAATAGATTTCAGACTTCTTATACTAAAAACATTGGTGATCTGATTTGAATGATGATAAAGGTACCTTGGCATGTATATCATTAGCCCTTGCCGGTGCAATAGCTCTTCCCATTCTGATTGCTAGAAGTATAAATGTTTTAGCCGATGTAATTCTTCTATTACTTCTTCTTCCATTAATTTTCGGTAACAAAGATAGCCAGAAGGTTCTTACGTTGATATTAGCCTTTGCCTCAATACTATTCTTCATGACTAGAGACTATTACATATCTGCAACTCTTGCTATAGTTTTTATGATAACTTCATGCACTATGACCAAAAATTATAAGTGTATATACTCGCTTCTTTTCCTCCCATTGGTTGCTAGCCTAAATACGTTAGAAAGAATTATATTAATATCGGTAATTATGGTAACAGTTTCATTTGTGTCAATGAAGATAACTAAAAGACTTCATGCATTCCTTCTCCTCCTTTCTATACCATTGTTTATATTTATTGACTTCAGATATTGGGGAATGCTTATGTCAAGCATAGCAGCTGGACTTTTATTTATAATATTTTCTTGGCCTGAAAAAAGATGCCTATTCTCTAAAGAACCAAGCCTTGCCAGTACTGGGACATTAATATCTTTGTCATCAATATTAATCCTTGCATCTTTAGGTCATACTTCCTACGCATCTATTCTGACAGCCTTTTGGGAAATGGGGTTCTTGCTTCAGATTTCAGGACTTATGGTTCCAAAAGCTCTTAATTCTAAGATGATTTTAATAGATAATGAGTTGAAGGAGAAATGAAAAATATTCTCCAGGAGATGCTTTATTATTTTATAAAATCTAATATAAACTTTGAACTTATTTTAAAACTTAAGATAACAATCAAGCTAATTCCATCCTCTTTCTAGCCCATGTTATTTTTGCTTTCTTTCTCTTTAACTTTATGTAATTCTTAAAGCATTTACTACTGCAGAACCAGAGTATTTCTCCCCTTTTAGTAACATACATCATACCTGTTCCAGGCTCTATTGTTCTTCCGCAGAATGCACATGTCTTCATCTTAGGCATTTTTATAACCCTCCATCTATCTCCTATTGATGCACATTCTTAGGGGAGTCTAAAATCTTTAACCCTAGCAAAACTATAGAGGTGGTGGCGATCTAAAAATGGGGGAGAATTTCAACGAAATGAAAGTAATACCTTTCAGCTCTACTGAGATAAGTCTCGACAGGCCTGCTAACTATTATCTGGTTGAAACTAATGTTGTGAAACTTCTGATAGATGCTGGACCTAAAGAGAATCCTTTTAGAGAGGCATTTAGAGCAGATTATGTGATTTTAACCCACTTTCATTGGGATCATATAAGAGGAATTGTAAATCTCTCAAAGAAGGGAATCCCCATATGTGCAAGTAAGAAAACTATCGAACTCACAAATCCTGATGTTTTTATAGACAGAATGAAATATATAGGAAGGGCCGTAGGGTTCTCTCTTGATGAGGATGTAATGAAAATATTTAAGATTTATCTGACATTTTATGAAAGGATAGGTGAAGCCTTAAAGAGAGTTAACATATATGATTTAAGGGAGTGTCCTGGACTTAAGGAAGTTAAGGCAACAGTTTATGAATGCCCTGGTCATAGTGATGATCATGCCTGTTTTCTAATAGGAGAGCACTTCTTCATAGGAGACAATGTCGTTCCTGAGGGTTCTGTTGCTCTTAGAAATGTTCAATCATATATGAAAACAGCATTTATGATACTCTCGGACCCATCTTGGAAATTGGCCCATCCAGGACATGGAAAATATGAACTTTCAAGAAGCGAGTTAGGAGAAGCACTTCACGATGAAATCTCAGGCAAAATAAGAAGGATATCAAACCTCTCATTATTTGTTGGTAAAGACTGGATTGATCTTAAAACCCTTCTCCTGGAACTGTATAAAGGATTAGACAAATTTACTATATACATCGCAACTAGAAGCCTTGTTGGATATATAGAGGTCTTAGAGAGAATGAAGCTTATAGAGGTTGATAGAAACCCCAGCCCCTGGAAAGTTAGAGCTCTTGTTTCATGATCTATTTATCTCCGACGACCGCTTAGCTTTCTTGCCTCTCTTTCAGTTTCTCTGAGTATCAATATGTCTCCTATCCTGACAGGTCCCATAACGTTTCTAGTTATTATTCTTCCTTTATCTCTACCTTCAAGAATCCTTACTCTAACTTGGGTTACTTCACCAGAAACCCCAGTTTTGCCTATTATTTGTATTACTTCAGCAGGATAGCCTATTTCCTCTATAATGCTAAATTCCTTAGAGCCCCTACCCTTGGTTTCTTTTGGCACTTCTATTCCCCCCTTGAAGTTAAAAGTATACTGCTTTTTATAACCTTATCCTAGGACTTTCTCTCATATGTCTCTTGAAAACTTATAGAACATAAACTTTAACAAATCCTATCATTTGGAATTGAGAAGCGCTTTAGAGGAGATGAGTTCGAAGTTACTCTCGGCATGACCCTCTATCTCTCTTCTAAAATCTTCATAACCCTTTTATTCATTGATAGTTCCCTTGATTGTTGGTGGTAGAGTTTTGGGGAGCTCTGTGGAGAGACAGCCTGAAGTCAACATAGGAGTTGTTGGTCATGTAGATCATGGAAAGACAACCCTGGTTCAGGCACTCACAGGCATCTGGACCATGAGGCATTCTGAAGAGATAAAGAGAGGTATGACAATAAAGCTCGGATATGCAGATGGAACTAATTGGTACTGTAAGGACTGCAAAGGTATTTCTGCATATAGTCCTGAGCCTGTTTGTGAATGTTCTCCAGAGGCCAAACCGATGCTGATCAGGAAGATTTCATATGTCGATGCTCCTGGCCATGAAATACTCATGGCAACAATGCTCTCTGGAGCAGCCCTAATGGATGGAGCACTCTTAGTTATAGCAGCTAACGAGCCTTGTCCTCAACCTCAGACAAGAGAGCATTTCATAGCCCTTGACATAATTGGTGTTAGGGATTTAATTGTTATACAAAATAAGGTAGATGTAGTTTCTCCTGAAAGAGCTAAGGAGAGTTACAAGGAAATTAAGAACTTTCTTAGAGGAACTTGGGCAGAGAATGCACCAATAATACCTGTAAGTGCTCTTAAGAGAGCAAATATAGATGCCATAATAGCTGCCATAGAAAGTTATATACCAACTCCAAATAGAGATCTATCAAAACCTCCTCTTATGTTTATTGCCAGAAGTTTTGATGTAAACAGGCCTGGGACTCCTCCAGAGAGGCTTGTTGGAGGTGTTATAGGAGGGGGCATGATTCAAGGAGTGTTTAAAGTTGGTGATGAGATAGAAATAAGGCCTGGGACTCCAATAAGGAAACCTGGAGGTCAAATAAAATATGAACCTCTTTATACGACCATAGAAAGCTTAAGATTTGGTTCTTTAGAAGTCAATGAGGCAAAACCTGGAGGCTTAGTTGCTATAGGGACGACTTTAGACCCTGCTTTAACTAAGTCTGATAATCTAGTTGGAAATACTGTTGGAAAGGCTGATCAACTTCCTCCAGTTCTTGATGTACTAAGGGTTGAGTATAAACTTCTCGAAAGAGTTGTTGGTCTGAAACAGGAAGTTAAGGTGGAGCCATTAAGACAAAGAGAGCCATTAATGATAACTGCTGGAACGGCAATAACCTTGGGTGTAACTTCAAAGGTTAGTAAAGATGAAGTTGAGATAAAGCTCAAGAGGCCTGTTGTCGCTTGGAATGGCGCTAGGGTTGCTATAAGCAGAAGGGTGCTAGGAAAGTGGAGATTGATAGGCTGGGGAATAGTAAAAGAGTAAGGGCAATTGTTATTGTAGACACGAACTTTCTTATAATGATGGCGAAAGGTCTAATAGCTCCCTCAATGGTTTCTGAAGTTTTAGAAATATCATATGCCTTTATCTCTCCCGTTGCTATCAAGATTGAGCTGAAAAGACTTGCGGAAAAAAGTCCAAAGTCTAGTATGAGAAGACTTGCGGAAAAGGCATTAGAAATTGCAGAGAAAATAGGAGTTGAGTTTTTGGATGGAAAATATGCCTCTATGAAGGCTGATGATGCTGTTCAAGCTCTAGCACTAGATCTTAAGTCATCCAGAAAGTATGTCTTAGTTGCAACAAGTGACAGAGAACTTAGAAGGAGATTAAGAATCTTAGGAATACCCAGTATCTATTACAGAGAATCCGAAGCCAGATTAGAAATCGAAACAGATATTATCTAATCTTGTTTATAATCTCCTTAATCTCATTTATATATGGAACTGCATACCTTGATCTAACAAATTTCTCAAACGTTCCAATAAAAATTAGCTTGCCCTCTTCCATATAGCCTATTCTTCTCGAAAGTGCTGCAGCATCAGCTATGTTATGGGTAACATGTATTGCCGTAAACTTAAGGTCCTTATGAAGTCCTTTAATAAAGCTTCTTGCTTTCATTCTAAGTCTAGGGTCTAAGCTTGCTAGGGGTTCATCTAGAAGTATGGCCTTGGGATTCACGATAAGAGCTCTGGCAAGTGCAACTCTCTGTCTTTCTCCTCCAGATAGGCTTGATGGTTTTTTACTGAGTATTCTTTCTATTTCAAATATTTTAGCAAGCCCCAAAACCTTGTCCTTTATTAAATCTTCAGATAGCCCTCTTATTCTTAAGCCATAGGCTATGTTGTCATAAGCACTCATATGAGGAAATAATGCGTAGTCTTGGGGAACTATAGCTATACCTCTTTTCTCTGGAGGAAGTTTAGTAACATCTTTCCCATCGATAAGAATTTTACCTTTTTGGGGAACAATAATTCCACCAATTACATCTATCAGTACAGTTTTTCCTACTCCACTAGGTCCTAGAACAACAAAGTATTCTCCTTTCTCAATTTTAAGGTTCTCTATTTCAAGAACAAAACTTCCCAGTTTAGCCTTGAGGCCCTTAATCTCTATCAAATCCCTACCCCTCACCATGACATGAACTTCTGACCTATGAAGAGCCTCAGAAGAATGAAGAGTACCAATGTCAATAAAAGATAGGGAACCGCAAGGGCTATTGCATAAGGAAGTCCAAACTCATTAAGGAACTCAAGAATTAAGATATTCATAGTCTTTGGAAAGTATGCTACAACCAATATTGAACCTACTTCGCTGAGGGCCCTAGCCCAAGCAAGTATAGTTCCTGCTACTATATTTCTCCAACTAAGCGGAAGTGTTATTCTAGTAAATGTTCTTAAGGCCCCAGCTCCTAGACTCCTCGATACTGCCTCAAGCATCGGGTCCACTGAATGGAAGCCAGCCTTAGCGGTATCGAGCATTAAAGGAGAAGACACAAAAAGCATTGCTGCGACTATTCCCCAAAACGAATCACTTATTCTTATACCTAAAGATGTCGTGAGAGGTCCTAAAAGACCCCTTCTTCCAAAACCTGTTAATATCATAATCCCTGCGATTGTGTGCGGTACTGCTAGAGGAATATCCAGAAGTCCTTCAAGAGTCGCTTTTCCCTTGAACTCTCTTCTTGTTAAATAATATGCTGAGGGAATACCTAATAGAGCAAGAATTAGGGTTGAAGTTATAGAGGCTTCTAATGTTGTTGCTAGAGCACTCCTTACCTCACTTGCAAGCTCCGATGAGATAAAGACCTTTTCAACTACTGATGGCTTTAAAAACAAAAATATTGAGATCATCGGCAACAAAAGTACTATGACAAAAAGGGAAAGTACACCTAGAGTCATAACCAGGAATGGTTCACCCTTTAGCGGCCTTGACATAGCCAATAAGGTCACCTGGTATCTTCCCATAGCCTAGAGGCTGTGGAAGGAAGCTTTGACCGTTTCTCTCAAATATCTTTCTTCCTGTTTGACCTAAAAGCATTTCAAGAAACTTAAGTGCTAACTCTTTATGCTGTGCTGTGGAAGGAATTGTGATCCCATATATTATTGGAGCCATTGGTAAAGCTCTTTCATCCTTAGTTCCAGCCAAGATATAGACTATTACTTTTGAGTAGAAACTTGAATATTGTGGATTTCCTAGATTTATCTGAGAAGGCAATGTGACATAGTTTAAGTGATGTTGAACAGCAACACTTTTATATTCAAAGGCATAATCTAAAGATCCGCTCTCTACTAAGGCTATGAGATCGACACTCTTATCTCTCATAACCAAATTCCCACTAACCTTAAATGAAGCTGGAATGTATATGGCCATGGTTCCATTTTTGTATTTAATCACTTTTACATTAGTCATTTTGCTCAACACTAAGTCTTTTAATATAGAAAGGTTATGATAGTAAAGGCTTGCAAGAGCTATAGCTCCTACTGACCTATAACCGCATGGGTCCATATTAGGGTTTGAGAAACCATATGTTACATCACTTCTATTGAATATCTGAAATACAATACTAGGATCGTTCTCGACTAGAGTGTGGTATTTTGAAACATTAGTAAAGACTACAACAAGTTGATTTGTAGCAAATGCTATGTACCACTTAGTAAAGTTTGGAACCATAAGCTTAGGTATTAGTCTATAATCAGCAACAAAAACTAGATCGCATGGATAATGAAGTTCTGTAACCCTCCTGATAACACTAACGCTTCCAGCTGTCAAAAGATCAACCTTGATATGATATTTATTTTCAAAAATCTGAGAGAGCTGGGTAAGAGGTATTCCTAGAGAGCCAGCACTACATATTCTTAGAGGGCCTTGCATAGTTGTTTTTTTCTCTGATCTGTAGCTTAAATAACCTCCTAGGGATACTGCTACTATAATAATTATTATAACAGCTATGAAACTTCTTCTCAAGGTATCCACCCTTGTGAAAAGAAGACATTAAATGTTCTATTTATCTTTTATCAGATAAAAGATAAAAGATTTAGATCAAAATCTTTCCTATATCCTCAGGGATCCTATATCCCTCTAATCTCTTAGCAATTTTTGGTATTCTAACCTTTAGCTCATCCAAAAACTCTTTTGTGATACTCTTCTTAAAACTTCTCTTAGCTATTACAAAATCAAAACTCTCCCATATAACGGGAACGAAGTTCAAGGCAAATGCATTGGCAATCTGTTTTATGGCAAGGCCAACATCAGCCTCTCCATTAACTATACTATTACCTACATCTACATGTGTATTGACCTCAAACTTATACCCTCTTATCTTTCTTTTTAATTTATTATAGTTATAACCCTTACTTTTTGCATAATCTTTTAGTAACCACTCCAAAACTTTTCTTGTGCCTGATCCAACTTGCCTATTAACTAATTTAAGCTCGCCAGAAACAAGCCCATTAAGAATAGACTCCAGATTACTCTTTTCCTTGCTTACGAAACCTAAAACTCTTTCATAACCTTTTACGAGATTAGCTATTGAAGCCAGGTCCAATTTCTTAAAATAGGTAATATTATATAAATTGTTGTCTTCGTCTATAAGATGAACTCCAGCGATATCCCCTTCTCTAAGCATTATAGAAGCTATTCCGTTTAAGGATCCTATCCAATAGGCTTCAATTAAGGATCCTTTTTCTTTAAGGTCAGAAATTAGATATGCTAAGGCTATATCATGGCTACCAGCTACTATAAGACCTTCTAAGGATTTCATTGTTGTCAAATCTTCTGAATAAATCTTAAACTTTCTTCCAGTAAACCTTTCATACTCATAAAGATAAGTAGATAGAAGCTTGAGGGCTTCCTTAGTTAATGAGGCTCCTCCCCTAACACCTCTTTTACTCAAAAGTAGTTTGATACCAAGGATTTTCTCAGTCCTTGAAATTTTGTCCCAAGCTCTTGAATATGTCATCCCAAGTTTTTTCGACGCTCTCAGAAGAGATCCCTCTTTCTTAATCAAAAATAAAAGTGAAGCTAGTTCTTCATCCATGATTACTTCATTATCTATGCTAACCAATTTAACTTCAAGCCTACTTTTAATACCCTTAACCAAAAATCACCTACCTCCAGGAAAATCTTGTAAAATTAATTTATATATTCTGAATGCCAAAAGGAGGAAATGGAGGGACTGGGCTTGCCAGAGTTTCTACAGGGCAATGAGATATGGATATTAATATTATTAGCAATACTGCTTATCCTAGGCCCTACGAAGCTTCCTGAATTGGCAAGAGGAGTGGGACAGGCTATAAGAGAGTTCAAGAAAGCAACATCAGATTTAAGCGAGAGTGAAAAAAAGAGCATAAGAACTATGGTTTCTACAACACAAACCCCTAAGAAAGAGGATATAGATCTGGAGACTATAAAGAAGCTTGCCGAGAAACTAGGTATTAGCTTTAAGAATAAGTCTAATGAAGAGGTTATAAGAGAGATAGTATCAAAGGCTAAGGAGAAAGGGATAATCTAAGATAAAAACGTTTGTACCTATCAACAATCTTCAGTAGAATTCTGTACTATAAGAGAGATTTGGAAGGGAACGGATATGAATGATTATAGAAATAAGAAGATCTCATATGTAGATGAAGAGAGGCCTCTAAAGGAACATATAATAGAGCTTTCAATCAGATTAAGAAGGATATTTATAGCTATGCTTATTTCGGCAGGTATACTTTCTTTTGTTCCAGTAAGCAGAGAAGGATATGTACCTCTCATTGCATATTTTCCTCATATTCTTATAAATCATACGCTTCCAAGACAAATAACATGGAGAGGCCATGTCTATAATGTTGCTATAACACAACATAGCCCCTTTGCAGGTTTTAACCTTATCATTGAATCTGCAATAATTCTAGGGCTCATAGGAGCAAGTCCGATCATAGTTAAGGAAATATATGAGTATATAGTCCCTGCTCTTTATCCCCATGAAAAGAAAGCTCTTAAAACTCTATCTGGAATGGCCGTACTCTCATTTTTAGGTGGTATTCTCTTTGCATACTATATCGTAATACCATGGGCATTTAAGATAATGTTTATAACAACAGCGGCTATTTCTGGAAGTAAACTGATAGCATTTGCTGACATTGAGAAGCTTTTTGATACGATAGTTCTTCTTAGCCTGGCTACTGGGGCTTCATTTGAGATACCTCTCATAATATATCTACTTATCTCAGCTGGAGTCATTGACGATAAATACTTCAAAGGAGAAAATCTAAAATATATTCTCTTTGCCTCCATGGTTGTTGGTGCTATAATAAGTCCTGATCCTAGCGGTCTTGGAATGGTCGCAATAGGATCTGCAATGTTTGGAGCAATAGTACTGGCAGCTAAGATGGGAGCAAAGGCAAAAAAGGCCAGAGAATTAAAGAGAGAGAAAGAGTTGGCTCCTCAGTTATCTTTAGAAAACTAGCTAAAGCTAAGGTCATTCTATTGATGCATTTCTGAAAACTGTTGAGGCTACAGTTAAGGTTACAACAGTAAGTGCTACTAGAACAAGAAAGTCAGTAACCACTCCTAAATCACCTGTTCCTAAGAGGTAATGCCTTGCAAGATCGACTCCATATGTTAGAGGATTTGCATAAGCCAAAATTTTCATCCACTCAGGCATCGTGCTTATAGGATAGAAAGCTCCTGAAAGAAATATTGTAGGCATCATTATGAAACTCGATATTATATGAAAACCTTCCATGCTGGTCATTTTTGTTGCTAAGGTTATTCCTACTGCAGAGAAAGAAAGACCAACAAGAAGACCAATAAGGATCACAGGTATTACTCCAAAAAGTCTTATATTGCTTATCATAGGTGCCAGAACTGCAAGTACTATAAGACCCTGAAATAATGCTGTTAAAGACCCTCCAAGAGACCTTCCTATTATTGCCGGTTCTCTTGGAGTTGGTGCCACAAGGACTTCTTTAAGAAAGCCGAACTGTTTGTCCCAGAGAACAGTGACACCTGATATAAAGCTTGCTGTAAAAATGGTCATCATTACTATTCCAGGAGTTAGGTAAGTCATATAGTCAAAACCACCAAATATCATTTTTGCCTGAGGAAAGTTAAACGCACTTGACCAACCTAATCCAAAGAATATAGCCCATATCAGGGGATTAATTATAGAACCTATCAGTCTTGACTTTGCTCTTATAAACCTCTTAAGCTCTCTATACGTCATGACTATAAGAGGATCACTCCAGCTCATTATCTCCACCTCCTTCTGACTATAGTCCTAAGTCTTTCAAGGTCATTGCCTTCTTCCTCTCTTATCTCCTTCCCAGTTAGATAAAGAAATGCATCGTTGAGTGTAGGTCTTTTATATTCTATTTTCCCGATCTTATATCCTCTGGAGTTAAATTTCTCAAAGATTATTGGTAAAACCTCAGATGCTTTCCTAACCTTCAACATTATAGAATCTTGGCCTAAGACCTTGCACTCTTCAATAAAGTTATCATCTTCGCAAGGGATATTCTTTCCATTTATGTTCTCAAATTTTATATAAATAACCTCATTCCCTGCCAAGGATCTAAGTTCATCCGGAGGCCCTTCAGCTATTATTTTTCCATGATCTATTATTGCTATTCTATCAGCAAGCTCTTCTGCCTCATCCATATAGTGAGTAGTTAAGAATATTGTCACATTTTTCTCTCTTCTTATCATTCTAATATAGTCCCAGATCTTAGCTCTTGTCTGTGGATCTAAACCTAATGTTGGCTCATCAAGAAAGAGAACCTTAGGTTCATGAATAAGCGCCCTGGCTATTTCAAGCCTTCTCCTCATACCTCCAGAAAATGTCCTGACCTGCTTGTTCTTAAATCCATAAAGATCGATAAATTTAAGGGCCTCATCTATTCTCTCTTCAAGTTCTTTTCCCTTAAGCCCATATATCCTTCCATGAATATAGAGATTTTCATAAGCGGTTAATTGATCGTCAACACTAGGATCTTGGAAAACTATTCCTATAACCTTTCTCACATTTGCAGGCTCTTTTACAACGTTTTTTCCATCAACAAGTGCCTCTCCAGATGTTGGCTTCAGGAGGGTTGAAAGTATATGGATAGTTGTTGTCTTTCCTGCACCATTCGGACCAAGGAAGCCAAATATTTCACTTCTTTTTACCTTAAATGTAACTCCATTCACTGCAACTATATCTCCAAATTTTTTAACCAAATTATCAGCTATCACAGTATAGTTCATAGAGCGTTCACCTCTGAGAATACTTCGATAATATAATTTCAAGATCTTTGGATGCCCTATCTAGTATCTCAGCGATATTTTTTCTGTCACTTTCATTTATCTTTGGCAAAATATCTATTGTCTTAGCTATATCTTCTCCAAATCTCTTAAGTCCCATGTCAAGAAGTGTCTTCGCACTTTGAATATGTATAAGAATTCTTTCGAGTTCTTCTCTGTTCTTGTTTAAAAAATCTAATCCCTCTTTTGTAATGTTATATATCTTTATCTTCTTAGCTCCTCTCTCTGTTTCATTTACACTTACAAGCTTTTTTTGTCTTAAGTATCTTAGCTGAGGATATAGTGCTCCAGGACCTGGTGCTCGTCCAAAAAGGCTTTCCAATTCTTTCATTATTTCGTATCCGTGTTTAGAGCCTTTCTTCAAAGAATAAAGTATCAATAACCTCAGCGCACCTCTATAGTCAAAGGTTTTCAATAGTTACACCAAATATATCTATAGATATATCTAAGGTTATAAGTTTTTATGGTAAGAGTAGCTGAAAAGGTTTTGCTCACAAAGATTTTAAAAAACGAACCTTACGTTATGTAATGTTATTGATAAAACTTCTAGATCTCATTCTTGATAACTTCCTTGTAATTTATTTCGTTTTCTTTGAGAAAAAATTTAATTTCCTGGCTAATCTTTAAGGCTAGCACATGTATCGTAAAGACCCTACCTTCGGCTATTTCCTTTACAAAAGACCTGACCTTATAATAGTCATTTAGAATTAGGTCCATAATTAATACCTTAGGCTTTTGTTTAAAACAACTTTTTGGAATGGTATAAATTTCCAAAAGGTTATTGACAGAGTTGTAAACCTGAAATGTTAGAACCCCTCTTTCAATTAATGGCTGTTCTTTAAGAATAGGACAAACTAATGCCCCAGTCTCAAGGGCTACTGCTGTTGCGTGAGGGATGCTTGCTATAGAAAAGGGTATTATCAGATCAAACTTCTCTTTGTTCATCTCAGTTATTGCAAGAAATGAGAAAAAACTTATGAAATTCGGTTTTAACATTAGAAGAAGTGGTTCCTTTTTTGCCTCTTTCATAAACATCTCAAGGGTTTTTTCTATAAGCATTTTTTCTCTAATCTTTTTTAATATTTTTTCTGCGGTCTCTTGCTCAGGAAGGCTGGAGAGATTAATATATTTCCAGAGAGCTTGAAAAGGTATCCCAAGCATTTCCTGAAGCTCTCGAAGAGAGTAAAAACGTTTTAAAATTGTTAATATCTTTATGACTCTGGATTTTAGATGTTTTTCAGCCATCTCATTCATAAATTTTATCCCTCTGTAACCATATAGATCTTTATTGAAATAAAGACAGCAAAAAAACTATAGTAAATTTTAGGCTTTATCTATCGGATCTTGTTTAAGGTTTAATTTCTTCTTTTTTCTTCTCTTGTTCCTTCTTCTCTTTTCTTCTTCTTCTTCTTCTTTTTGCCATGTTCCCTGTCCTCGGCGTCTCTCAGACGCCATTTAGAAAAGAGAATTATATGCCTCTATTATCTTGGTGTTCTTCTTCAAGACTTGACATTAATTTTATTGACCTTAGATTAATGTAGCTTCTTAGCAGTGAGTTTCTCAAAGAAGACCAATTATAAATAGGTATATTTTCTTAATTAACTTACTGGGATGACAGGCTACGGCCTCTACTGACCTCTTCAGAGGTATGAAGATGCTTTAGGCCAGGGACCATTAGTTATAGAAGTGAGGTGGAGAATTTGAAAATTAAAAAGATTGAAGTTTTTAGAGGAAAACTTGAACTCGCAAAGGTCTTCAGAATTTCCTATGGAGAGTGGAAGTCCGTAGATACAGTCTTTATAAAGACTGTTCTTGACAATGGAAGCATAGGTTGGGGTGAAGCACCTCCAGCGCCAGAAATTACAGGAGATTCAGTAGAGACCATTATAGGTTCTGTAAAATATCTTTCAAGTTTTATCAAGAAAATGAATATTGATAATATCAATGGAATTGACAAAATGCTTAGAAATAAGCTTAAGAACAACTCAGCGGCTCTAAATGGTTTAATAAACTCGATTATCGAAGCTCTGTCAAAAAGCTTAAACCTTTCTCCTCTAAGAGTTTTAGGTTATGGAGAACCTATTAATGAAGTCCTAACAGATATCACAATAGGTCTTGATAAACCAGACACTATGGTTAACGATTCAATAAATTGGATCGAGAAGGGCTTCAAAATTCTAAAGGTTAAGCTCGGTGGGCCTGAGAACCTTGATATAGAAAGGGTTAAGAGAATTAGAGACGCCGTTGGTTCTCATATCAGGATAAGAGTTGATGCAAATCAAGCTTGGAGTCCTAAGGAGGCGATAAGAATATCGAGAGCGTTAGAGAGATATGACATTGAGATGATAGAACAACCTGTTAAAGCTTATGACCTTAAGGGACTTAAGTATGTCAGGGACAGAAGCGAAATACCAATCATAGCAGATGAGGCTATTCACAATCTGAGAAATTTGAAACTTTTTATAGAGTCTGATGCAATAGATGGTGTTAATATAAAGTTATCAAAGGCTGGAGGACTTATTGAAGCATCCAGGATGATAGAAATGGCTAAGGCCTTTGGAAAGGAGCTCATGATAGGCTGTATGATAGAATCCTCTCTAGGGATAGCAATAGCTTCTCATTTAGTAGCTTCAACAGGAGCATTTAGATATGTGGATTTAGATTCAGATATAACTCTAGAAAGTCAGCCTGTAATAAAACCAATAAAGAGATCCATTGACAGAATACTTTTAGAATCAGGATCAGGATTTGGTGTAGAGCCTGATGAAAACAGATTAGACAAAGTCTTTAGCATAACATTCACTACATTCTGATTGGCAATAATAATTATCGTAAGCTTAAAAGTCTCAGTCATTTGATCACTTTTTGGCATAGAAAAGATGCAGATTATGCATAATCAGAGCCTAATGTTTGCCCATGTTTTGTAAGATGTTCCTTTTTATTCGGTTCTTAGCATTTTATTATATCCAGTAACAAGCAGCCAAGAGAGCTGCAGAGGCAATAAAGAGTAGGGCCCAGAGACTCTTGCTAGTACTAAATATCTTGCTTCCGTCAAGAGGAGGTATTGGTAATAGATTGAAGAAAGCCACATAAGCATTTATTGATGCGACAGCAAGGAGACCAGGAACTAGTTTAAAAAGGGAAAATGTTATTAGCGCTAGAGCTATATTCGAGGCTGGTCCTCCTACAACTGAATAAAGAAGCCATTTAAATCTTAATGGGTTTACTGGAGAGAATCCGCTAACCTCAACATATCCAGGAGCTATGACCCTTATCGGAAGAAATGCCGAGATTAGTGTAACTAAAAGCCAAGGAGGAGATATTATAAACCTTGATCTAAAACCTCCTATTGAGGCAATAATCCTATGGGCAGATTCATGAATTAGAAATGCCGATACTATACCTATCAAGCTCCAAGTTTCCCAAGAACCCCAACTACTGGGATAAAATATCTTAATACCCATCCAGGCTATAGTTACTGCTATAAGACCTATTATCCACGAGATAAGCTCATTCTCAATGGCCCTCTGGTGCCAAGTCCAATACTTTCTTCTTAACATGATTATGACACCCTTATCAGAACTCACAGACTTTTTAGTTTGCTGTTTTACCCAAATCCTTCATTTGAAAAGTAGATGCAAAATGATTTAAATGTCTTACAACCAAGTATAAAATATAGTATGAGGTGATTTTTATGGCAAATATCAAGGTCAGTATAGAGGCCGAAATAAATGATGAAGTTCTCTCTAAGATACTTGAAGGACTTAAGGTAAGCGATGTAGGAGAAACTGCCTCAAAGGTCCCTCTTCAGGTTCCAAGAGTTATACAGGTTGAGGTCTCGGATGTTGGAGGTAAGTTAACTGCAAGGATCCTTACTGAAGAGGAGAAGGAGGAGAAGTAGAAAACTTGATCAGATCTACTTTAAAAATCTTTATAAATAATAAAAAATTTGACACTGAGTCTTCCCTAGAATTAAAAGGATGTTGGAAAATAAATGGCTACTCTGGAACTTTTAAAATAACGGACAGAGAACTTAAGATAAAGTTAACAGCAGGCTCTCTACTAAAAGGAATAATTAGAAAAGAAGAAACTATATCATTAAAAGATCTGTTAGACATTATGTCAAAAAAGTTTAATGTGAAAATTAGAGTTGAAGGCCCTCTTTCAATGAAACTTTTTGAGACTTCATAATCTTCTATATTTTTCAACCTCAAGTATTACAGAGAGATCAATGGCTACTATTCCAAAGGCTTCTCCAGAGGCAACAGATGGCCAACCAATGGTGAGGTTTATAATTATAAATATTATTGGTGCAAGGATTCCTATACTCAAAATGGCTTTTCCAATGTTAAGACCTCTTAGTATCATTCCTGATCCGACGGCTATTATCGAGAGATCCATTTGAGCAAAAAACCAAGAAGATACAAAGACATGAGGCTTTGTTCCCTCATGAAATATTCCTATAAACATCAAAAATATTCCTGCTATAAAAGCAAATGCCGAACCAATGGTTTCCATTTTATGGTCAGATACTAGATACAAATATATAGAATAGATTATGATAACCGTACCTGTTATAATAAGTCCCAGGTTATAGACTTGTGGATGCAGTGCTCTGCTTCCTCCAAGATCGCTAAATGCGTTGCCAAGGAACCTGAACCATGTCCTATTTATGAACCAAGATATTCCTATTGTTATCCAAGCAACAACTATAGCTATATAACCTGAAATCCATAGACCCTTTTTTAGACCCATTTTTGTCACCAGTTAAAAATTAATACATGTTGAAAACCTTTTAGGAAAGGTAGGTAAACTTTGAAGATACTTACAGCAATTAAGGTCATGTTCTACCTAATTGTTATATCTGGCATAGTCGTTTATGCTCTAGATTTATACACAAGCAGAGGAAATTGGTCTGTAAATCTTCAAAGAACTCCAGAGATTTCAGTAGAACCACCAACAACCCTTAGAGTTTCTATTGACCTTAAAGTACTCAATCCGTCTCATAGCAAAGTTGTTATTAGAGACCTGTGGTATAATATCTACATTAATGGTCTTTTTTCTGGTGAGGGATTCAAACCCTATGTAGTCCTTAGTCCTGGAAACAATACATTAAGGTTGGTCACATCCTTTGACTTAAACAGACTTTCCTGTTCTCTTGCAGAAACTTTCTATCGTGGGGAAAATGTTAGTATATATATCTCTGGATATGCCATAGCCAACCTGATGGTCTTTGGAAAGTTCAGTTTCAGGAGTGTTATGGTTCCATTTAATGTAACAGCAAAAGAAGTCAAGGTTCCTAAACTTCCAGAAACAGCCAGGTCTTTTCTTTATGTTTATATATATTACTGTCAACACTCAACTGAGATCGAAAAGATACTATCGAAAATTTCTTCTTCATCAAATCTATTTATATCTCATTGAGGTGCATAATCTTTGAAAGTAATAATTACAGGAGGGGCTGGATTTATTGGAAGCACAACATCAGAGCTCCTAGTTTCTGAAGGCTATTTTCCCATAGTACTTGATAATCTTTACTCTGGCTCTTTAGATAATATCTCAAAAATATTAAAACTTAAGAAAGGTATTCTGATTAAAGTTGATATATCAAATTTTAATGATGTTAAAGACAGAGCTAAAGGTGTAATAAAGGATTCCTCTGGCATAATTCATCTTGCAGCTATGATAAACCTTGAGGAGGTTACAAAAAATCCTCAGAGATCTTTAGAAGTTAACGTAATTGGGACTCTTAATATGCTTGAACTTGCAAGGAAATATGATATAGAAAGAATTGTTTATGCATCAAGTGTGGCAGTCTATGGAGAACCTAAAAGATTGCCAGTAAATGAGGATCATCCAAAAAGACCAACAAATCTCTATGGCCTTACAAAGCTATATGGCGAGAGACTTCTCTGGCTTTACAGAGACCTCTATGGCTTAAGACCAATAGCACTAAGATATTTTAATGTATATGGACCTAGAATGAAGCCTGGACCTTATGCCGGTGTGGTATATAAATTTATCATATCACTGCTGAAGAGCAGGTCTCCTATAATATATGGCGATGGGAATCAGACAAGAGACTTCATATTTGTAGATGATGTCGCTAGTGCAAACTTAAGTGCACTCAAGAGTAATTATGTAGGTGCCCTTAACATTGGTAGTGGAAATGAAACAAGCATCAATAAACTCTTCTATCTAATAAATAAGCTTATAGAATCGAATGTAAGTCCTTTGAGAGCTCCTCCAAGACTTGGGGATGTAAGAAGATCAAGGGCTGATATATCACTAGCTAAGGAAAAGCTCATGTGGAGTCCTAGAACCAGTCTTGAAAAAGGACTAGAAATAACCGTAAATTATTATAAACAGAAGAAAATTGATAGTTAGCTATTTACATTAACCGAATACAATTCTATGCATGACCTATGCTTAAACTTCAGTCATAGACCAGGTTTTCTCAGCCCATAAATCTAAATTATAATAAAGAGACCTTTGAAGAAGTGATATTCTAACAAACATATAAGCCTGTGTTTTATTTTTAACTGTTTCCTACTTCACCTAGGATAGAGATACAAAATCACCAAATTATGACATTATTTAACCTTTCTCAACATGACAAGCTTCTCTCCTGACAAAAGCCTTCTCTCTGCCCTGGCTATCTCAATCTCTCTATTAGAATCAATAACTGCAACTGCCCTGGCATTCATTTCATTTTCAACATCCTTGACAAACTTTCCTGGAGCCTCAACCTCTATAAGGTCAACTCCGCTACGAGCAGTAGTTGCATCGGCAATAAATGTAGCCACAGCTGGCTCAAAGGCGCTACTCGCAAGAAGTCTTCCTAAAACAGAAAGCGGAACTATAGACTTGACACCTATCTCCTTGAGTATCTCAACCATAAGCGCATCCTTAGCCAAAGTTACAATAGAAGCGCTAGGATTAAGCCTTCTGGAAAGTGCAGCAGCATGGAGGTTCTTGGAATCATCGTCATAACATATAATTACATGACCTACTTTATCTGCTCCAGCTCTCTTTAAAGTATCCTCTGAGAGATCCCCAATGATGAAGTCTACTCCAGGATCCCCCTTTGGTTGGGACTCCCTTATCCACCCTGTTTCATCGGAATAGCCATTAGCCAAGAGCTCCTTTATCGCTTCCTCACATGCAGGTCCTTCTCCTACAACGAGAAACCTTTTACCCTTAAGTCTTCCCATACCCATGGCAGCTTTCACCGTAGCCCCTAAAAAGAAATCTGCCAGAGTGGATATTAGTAATGTGTAGGTTGCTATACCGAAGACTGAAGTTGCAGCAGCAACGGCCCTTGCTGATGAATTTGAAGGAACTATGTCTCCATAACCAACTGTTGACATAGTTATTAGTGCCCAGTAGAGGCTTTCTCCAATACTCACCTTAGGCGTTTCAGTAATGTAAAAGAGAAATGCTCCTAAAAACCAAAAAAAGACAAAAATTATTGCAAGGAGAAGAACTCTCCTTCTTGCAAGTTTTGAAAGGATTCTTCTTATTTTATATGGCAAGACAAATATCACACCTTAACACCTTGATGTCCTGGCATAGCCTCTCTATAAAGGCTAGGAGACCAACATATTCATAGGCCTTAGTCTCTGGAATTGTTCCGCTATGATCACTTTTAGTTTCAACTTTTAAATATATTGAGGTATTTACTTCTTCAGACTTTACAATAACTTCAGGACATGAGCTGGATGGATTAGTTGCTACCTTGTTAAATAAAAACCTTTTATCTAAGAGTAGTGCATCAACACCTAAGTGAGGACTAGAGGTGTTCTTGTTTTGGTCACAGTTTCTTATTACAACAGAGAAGAACTTAGAAAATATATTATAGATCTTTATAAAAAGTTCATTCCTGTAAAAGCCTTAGCCCCAGAGTTTGGCGGAGATGGTGAAGCCGATAGAGCCAGTGTCCTCGAAAAAGAACTTACGGCCTTAGGACTTAAACCTAGAAGATTTGATGCGTCAGATAAAAGAGTAAAGAGTGGAGTTAGACCAAATATTTTGGCAGTTCTCGAAGGAGAAGATCCTTCCAGGACTTTATGGATAGTCGGTCATATAGATACCGTGCCTGAAGGGGATTTGACTCTCTGGAAGTACCCTCCCTATCAGGTGACCATAGAAAAAGATTACATCTACGGAAGAGGTGTTGAAGATGATGGCCAAGCAATAGTTATTGCTATGGGTCTAGCAAAGCGTCTTATAGACAATGACACAAGACCTAAGATAAACCTAGGAATAGCCTTAGTAAGCGATGAAGAGGTTGGGAGCAGATATGGTCTTCTTCATCTCTTAGAGAGAAAGGCATTCAATGAATATGGAACAGGTTACTTTCTGATTCCAGATGCTGGAAGTCCTGATGGCTCAAAGATGATTATCGCTGAGAAGCATATACTTCACTTTAAGGTAATGGTTAAAGGTAAGCAGGCACATGCAAGCACTCCTCATCAAGGATTAAACGCCCATAGGCTCGGAATGATGTTTAATCTCATGCTCGACGAAGTTCTTCATGAGAATTTTTCAGAATATGACAGTCTCTATGAACCGCCTGTTACAACATGTGAACCTACAAAGAAAGAGACTAACGTAGAGAATCTCAATACCATCCCTGGCACAGATGTGGTTTACTGGGACTGTAGAATCCTTCCACGATATAAGATTCAGTCGATTAAGAACTTCATTAAGACAGTATCCTATAATTTCTCGGCATCAATAGGAGCCGAAGCCTCTATTGAGTTTCTGGGAGAGGATGATGCTGGAAAGCCTACAGAACCTGACAATCTTTTCGTTAAAAGTTTCTCAGAGGCAATTAAGGAGACAAGAAATATTGGAGTGAAGCCTATAGGAATAGGTGGAGGAACTGTTGCTAGATATCTTAGAAAGAAAGGGTATCCTGCTATTGTTTGGATGACATGTGAGGAGACAGCGCATCAACCGAATGAATATACAAAGCTTAGCTACATAATATCTGACATAGAGACTATATTTCATTATATTACTAAAAAAGTATAAGATTTTTAATTCATAAGCTAATGAAGAAAAATCAAAGTAAATATAATAAGTAACATCAGAAAGTATGGTAATGAATATTTGTGGAATTCCTTTATCTTTATTTTTCCAAGCCTAATTGCTATTATGTTTGCCAAGGATCCTATTATTAGGCCAACCCCTCCTAGATTAACGGCTATAGCAAGAACTTTCCAGTTAGTAACATTGTCTATAAGAAATATTGTAGCTGGGACATTGCTCATAACCTGGCTTAAAAGAACCCCCCAGTAAAGAATTGAAATCTTAGAAGAAATATGAGGAATCATATTATGAAGGGCCATAACTCTAGAAAGTCCTCTGAAATCAGCAAACATTAGAATAAATATCATTATCAAAGCGTAATCAGCACCCAAGACTACTTCTCTTCTTATTAATGCAAATACCACAATTGTTAAGAACAGTGGAAAATAATGAAATCCTTTTTCTTCTAGTATGATATCTGCAATAAGCAATAGTAACGATGAAATAAATAGTTCTTTATTCAATATTATTTTAGGAGGTTTGGCTATTATCAGAGATCCTTTTTCTTTTCTAATTAAAAATAGAGAGTAAGCCAAAAGCAACAAGATGGATATTATGAAGAATGGGATTATTGCCTTAATAAAGCTTATAAATCCTACACTATAGTGCTGCCATATTATTATGTTCTGAGGGTTTCCTATGGGTGTTAATGCAGAGCCTATGTTTGCCGAGATACTAACAATTGTTATAAATATAGGGACACTTATTGAAGATATCTTTGAAACAATTAAGATTATAGGAACATAGACAAATAGGCTAGCATCATTCATAAGTACCATGGCTGAAATGGCTGAAGTAAAAATAATCAATATCAATAGTCTTTTACAAGAGTTTTTGCTTAAGCTTAAAAGTCTTTCAGAAACCCTTGCAAACGCTCCTGAAAGTTCCATACCTCTCGAAACAAGAAGTAGTGAAATTATCATTGAGATAGATTTCCAATCGACATATTTCTTAAGATTCAGAACATCACCTTTACTTAACATGACTATTATGAAATAGAACACCAATAGTATTGTCAACAGTTTTTCTCTTTTTAAGAAAGTCACTATATTTTTCAATATTTTCAACTTATAAAGTACGCCTCCTTATTTCTTCAGTGAGACCATAATCTGGAATAATCTCATCGGCATTGTTAGATACCTTTATATGTGCTATTATAAGCTTTTTCCATGATAAAGGAACTATCCAGGCAAGCTCGGGGTCTCTGTACTCTACAGCCTCAACCACGATAGCCTCCTTAATAATATTTTCCATAACTTTAACTACATCCTCCTCCCTGACCCTTACTCCCCATACCCTCACAGGCCTCCCTTTAGGTGATGGGGCTCTTAACTGAGGATCATAATGAATCCTATCAAGAGCAAAACCCTGATATATAAGTGGAACATCGACATGAACCTCCCCCCTGGGACCATAGTCTACTAATGGTGGGCCTATGTTAAGAAACGGCAGAGCATTCCTAACAAGCTCGATAGCTTTCTCGGCCAGACTGAAGTCTAAAGGCCCACTCGGAGGAACACCTCTTATAGGAGGTGGACCCTCTGGCAAAGACATTATCACCAAAAGTAACTTTAGCAAGGGATCTTTATTAAAAGCTTGTTGCTAAGGTTATGTAGGTTTCTGTTTCATATTCTTTCAAGCTCTCTTCAAATTCTATTGTATTTTCAAACTTATAAAGAATTATTGATAATAACCAATAAGGATCGACAAAAATCTCAGCCAGTTCAGTTGCAAAAAACTATCTACATCGAAATGAGAGAACAAATTGCTCTCTCAACAATTTTTAACATATTTCATAAAAAGGTCTCCAAAAAAGATAAGCTTTTTTAAGTATTAACCTAGATATTTTAATACAGACTAAGAGAGTATGCGCATTGAAAAACGTGAAAAAGTTTGGATTGTTAGTAGGAATATCAATAGGTATCTTCGGATACATCCTTTCTGTCCTCATTGCTTTCCTGCTCTTTAATGGTAGAATGGATATATATAAATTAAGTTACTTGATTATTCTTCCCTACGTAATGATGGGTGGAGGAACTGTAATAGTTTATGCTATGAGACTTGGAATTAGAATTAAGATCAAAAATATCAATAGTAACAATAATATTAAGATAAAGAAGCTACCCTTTATATCGATAATCATACCAATGAGAAATAAGATGGATGTTGTATTTAAAGTCATAGAGAGTATAGCAAAGCAACCATTTCCATCAGACAACATAGAGATCATTGTTATTGATGATGGATCTACAGATGAATCCATGACCATGCTTACGAAGGCAGTAAATACTCATAGAGAACAGATCAGAAATTTCAAACTAATAAGAAACATTAAAAGCCTAGGTAGATTGAATGCATTGAAACAAGGATTTAGAGTCTCTAAAGGCAATATAGTGTTATTTCTTGACGCTGATACAATTTTAGATGTTAACATTAATAGTCTCTATGACTTTGTTTTAAAGCTTCAGGATAAAGATACAGGAGGAGTTTTAGGTAATTTTGAACCTATATGTGGGAAAAGGCTAGTCTGTTATTTACAGAAGATCATGTATATTATGGGCCTAAACTTAGGAAGAGAAGTAGATGCATATCTGGGAAGACCTTTAATTATCCTTTCAGGAGCATTTTCAGCATATAAAAGAGAGGTCCTAGAAAGTGTATTGAATAATGTCGAATCGAATACTGCTGAAGACTTTGAACTAACCCTATTAACTGCACGTAAAGGCTGGATGACAACATACTCAAAAAGAGCAAAAGCACTTACAGATGCTCCATTTACATGGAGAGATCTATATCATCAACAACTCAGATGGTTTGTTGGAGGTTTTTCGATAATATTGAAGTACTTCAAGGAAATAGTTAAAGGCTTGAGAGATAAAGAGAACAGAGTCTGGAGAGCATATTCTAGAAACATGATGCTATATATTGTTGAAGAGTACGTATTACCCATATTGCAGTTTATAGGTTATATATCCTTATTGTACTCAGTCTTGACATTGTCTTATACATCACTTATAATTCTGGCCTCGGCCTTTATATGCTCTATAACAACAGGTACGTTTACCTTGGCTCTTTCACTTAAGACATTTGATAACTCAAGATATATGGCTTACACTCCAATTTTCGTCACGCTATTCATACCGTTTTTAGCCTTAATTAAAATCATTGCAATAGTTTCTTATACATCCAAAGGCAGAAATAGCATTAGGTGGAAAGATGTGGCCTCTCACAGAATAGTCTCAGCTTAAGAGAATGTCCACCTTCAGGGCCAAGCTAGAGGTTTAAACCTATACGACAGGTTAATAAATCTCATATGCTACGCGTCATATAAGGGGTACCTTTTGAGAAAACTCGTTATATCCATATTATTAATCGCTGTACTTGCTATATCAGTGCCTCTTCTAGCATATTTTCTAGTGCCATCTCCTGGAAACATTAACGGAGGTACTACCTCGACCACCAGATTCATTGAATTAAAGGAGTATAGTGGTTGGAAAGGAGTTGAGAGTATGGTTACTCCTTTAGATGAGTATGTGAAAACCGTTAATGGGGCCGCTATTTTATTTAGCGACCTGCGATGGCCTCAGGCTAATTCTCAGAATCCCTTCCAAGACCTAGTGGATAGAGGAGTTGGAGTAGCTATTGTAACCATTACATCGATTAAAAACGTCCACCGCTACCACGACATCTCTGCCTATGTTGTCTACAATGTTAGGATCGACAAAGTGGTTGTTAAACCGGTTAACCCTATAACTATTCCTCCTGAAGTAGAATGTATTAAGTCTCCAGAGTTATGTGAGTTAGCTAAGAATCAGAGTAAAGTTATCAACAATTTAATATCCACAATTAAGGAAGGTAGTACAATTGAGCTGTCAGTACGCGCTTTCATAGCTAAAGACTCTATCAATAAGACCAACCTAACAATCAAAGATATAGCATCTCCATTTCCTTTGTTAGAACCAGAACATCAGTATCTAGTATTCCTAAAACCCGAGCTAGATGGGATTCACGTCTACTACGACTTCGTCTGGGGCCCATGGGCATACCTAATACAAGATGGAAAAGTATATAGCCTCAACTACATTAGGCCTCCAACCAATGTGAGCCTAGATCCCACAAAATTATTCAAAAGCCCGTATATACACTGGAAACCCTATCCCTATGAAAAGCTTAGAGAAATAGCAACACAAAAACTAAGTGTTAATGGTGAACCGTTAGAAAACTTCATTTCAGAAATAACAAGGAGGTGAAGCCTGAATAACACTGTGGAAAATTTCTCTATATGATTTATCGCTTCTTTTAATAATGATCGTGATTGGAAACACAATATATGTATATGCTTATGCTTCTTATAGACCTAAATGGAGAAATAGCGATGTATCCTCTCTTTATGTCTATATAGATAGTACCGTGCCCTCCTCTGTAGTAAGGATCCGTTTATAGAGCAAGGGATTTATGGAATAGCTTAGGGATAGTACATTTTACCTTAACAGGTGATTCGAGCTCGGCTAAAATTAATATAACATATGACTCAGACATTTGCGGAGGATGGATAGCAGTATATACAGATAACCGGAAAAATATATTGTCCATGCTGAAGTGGCTCTGGGGATCCGGAACTGCATGTCTGATAAGGACTGGTATACAGCTGTGGCTGTTCACGAATTAGGACATGCTCTTGGATTAGGACATAGTAGGATGCTCCTATATAATGGGTGAAGCATGGAATGAATATAGGATTCAGCACCTTTGTACAATGGCATTATCGCCTTATGGATGTTATATGGCAGAGGGAGTCCATTTACAAGCTCGCGAGGCAGCTATCAAGAATATCCGAGAGGCTATAGAGTTATATCTTGAGACCCTCTCAGAGGAGGAGAAAAAAGAGCTGCTAAACAGGAAAGTCGTAGGCATTCAGAGAGTGAAGGCCCTTGCCTAAGATTACGCCTATTGATTCATACAGGCTCAGTTTAAATGAATTCTTTTTGCTTATATTTTATCTTTCTATTTATAGAAAATTGAAGCGACAGACTCTTTCATCTGTGACATATACAAGGTATAGAACTTACCTCTTCTTGAGAGGAGTTCCTGGAAACTTCCTTCTTCTACTATTCTTCCGTTCTCAAGTACTACTATTCTATCGGTATGACGTGTTATCGAAAGCCTATGTGCAACTATAATGCTTGTCCTACCTTTCATAAGATGGAGGAGAGCTCGTTGCACTATACCCTCTGTCTTGGGATCAACGCTTGAGAGGGCTTCATCCAAAATCACTATATCTGGGTTCTTCAACATTGCCCTTGCTATACTTATTAGTTGTTTCTCACCAACACTTAGAAGCTTTCCAGCCTCGCCTGTAGGTGTGTCATATCCTTTAGGGAGATGCATGATGAATTCATGTATCCCCAACTCCTTACATACAGCTTCCACCTCTTCTCTTGATGCATTAGGCTTTGCAACTAGGATGTTCTCTAATATAGTTCCAGTAAACAAATATGTTTCCTGAGGCACATAAGCTATCCTTCTACGTAAACTACTTCTCCTTATGGTTCTTCCATCAATATTGTCATAAAGGATCCTTCCTCTAGTAGGATCATAGAAGCGCATTATCAAGCCTACTAAGGTGGTTTTTCCAGCTCCTGTCCTTCCAACTAATGCTAACCTCGTGCCAGCTGGTATTACAAGATTTATATTACGGAGAACAGAAATACCCCTCTCATATTCAAACCATACATTCTCTAGAACTACATTACCTTCAAGTTTCTCTATTTCAGCTCCTTCCTCCTTCTCCTCTTCAGAGTCAAGAATTTCATAGATTCTTTCGAGAGCGGCAAGGGCACCCTGAAGGCTGTCATACATGCTTACTATATTATTAATAGGGCCACGGAACCTCTGGGCATACTGTATGAAGGCCACAACAATCCCTATATTGGTCGTACCAATATAGGCAAGATAACCTCCATACGCTATTACTATAACCACACTTAGAAGACTTGAGATGCTCATAAGAGGCCAGAAGATACCCATGTAAAACGCTACCTTCATGTAAGCTTTCACGGTCTTTAATGCGGCCTGTTCGAATTCCCTAAGAACAGCCCGCTCTCTTCTGAACGCCTTTATGGTTTCTATTCCACTCACACTCTCCTCCACAACGTTGCTAATACTGGCTATCTTTCTTCTGGTCTCTCTATATGCGCCTCTTATTTGGCCTCCAAATCGCTTTGCTGTATATGTCATTAATGGTATACTAACAAGTACTGCAAGTGTGAGGCGAGGTTCTAAAAGAGCCATAGCTATTATGATGCCTACGAGGCTTATTAGACTCGCAAGCCCACCGATAAGGCCACTTATAAGTACATCATTTATCATATTTGTGTCGTTGATTATTCTAGATACTAAGTCTCCAGTCTTCTTGTCTTTGAAAAAGCTAAGACTGCTCCTAAGTATCTTAAGCTGAAGCTTACTTCTTAAGTCTTGGAGAACCCGTTGACCAAAAATTTCAACATACCACATCTGTAATGTTGTGAAGAACCACTGACCCACAAGGGCTATTAGATATAAACCTGCTATTTTTGGAAGACCTCCTAGGCGTCGAGGAATTATATATTTGTCAATAGCTACAGCAAGAAGATAAGGCGATGCTAATGTAGAAAGACTAGAGCCTACTATTGATAATATTATTAGAATCAGAAGGCGTTTGTGTTTAAATGTTTCTCTTATAAAGCGCAGTGTTATCTTAACGGAACTTTCACTGTCCAATACTCATCCCCATACTCAGATACATTTCATAAAACCTTCCCTTTCTTCTTAGCAGTTCTCTTGGTGTTCCTTCCTCTACTATTCTTCCATCTTCAAGTACTATCACTCGATCAACAAGACTTGCAAGACTTAACCTCTGAGATACTATAACTGTCGTAGTGTCCTTTATTATCTCTCTTAAATCTCCTATAAGAGTTCTTTCAGTATTAGCATCAAGATTTGACACTGGATCATCAAGAAGTAGTACTTTGGGGTTTGACAATATGGCTCTTGCAATTGCTATCCTCTGTCTCTGTCCACCACTTAATGTGACTCCCTTTTCTCCAACAATGGCATCATAACCTCTTGGAAGCTTTGCTATAAAGTCATGAATTTTCGCAATCTTGGCAACACTAACTATCTCATCAAAACCTGCCTCTGGTTTGCCTATGGCTATGTTTTCCTTAAAGCTCCTGTTAAAGATGAAAGGTTCTTGCGGAACATATGCTACAATCTTTCTGAGAGAATGTAGCTTAATTTTACTGATATCAATTCCATCCAGCAATATTTGGCCTCTCTGAGGCTCATAGAGCCTCAAAATTAGCTTAAGTATTGTGCTTTTTCCGCTTCCTGGAGGGCCTGTAATAAGCACCTTCTCTTTAGGCTTTATATGGAATGAAATTCCACGTAGCACAACCTTACCTGTAGTATACCTGAACCAGACATCCTTAAATTCTATCTCACCCTTAGGGTTCCCAATTTCTATGGCATCTGGGGCATCAAGGACCTTCGGAGCAGAATCTATTATGTCAAAGAGCCTTGTTGCTGCAGCCAAAGTTCTTTGTATGTTTCCTATTGTAAAACCTAATGCCCTAAGAGGCCACATGAGCGTAAGCATGTACATTAAAAATGCTGCAAGTTCACCAACACTTAAGAGATTACCAATTATGAGATGGCTTCCTATAAAAAGTATCCCGCTCATGGATAGACCCAGGACAAGAAAAGGAGCATTCCCGTATATGCTACTAATCTTAGTGGCCTCAACATTAAGTCTATAAAGCTCTCTGTTCTCATGTTCAAATGAGTTATAAAGATGATTCTCTGCAACAAGAGCCTTAACAGTTTTTATACCAGCTATTATGCTAGTTGATATTCCAGCTAGGGCACCAGTCTGATGTCGGATCCTATCATATACAGGTCTCACCTTTTTTGCATATATAACGTTAATAAACATAACTACAACTATGGTGCCTAACGCTATTAGTGTAAGGAGCTTATTCATTTTCAGCATATAGTAGAGGCTTATTAATATGAGAAAAGAGGAGTAGACTAACATTCTAAATCTGAACGAAAGAAAAGAGGTTATCCTCTCAGCATCATTAGTAACTCTCGATATGAGCTGCCCTACTAAGGTTTTATTAAAGAATTCCATATCATGTCTTAGTATAGAGCAAAATGCATCAAGCCTAAGCCTGTAAACTGCTCCTTGTGTAGCCTTTACCTGTAACATACGCCCAGAGAAGCTGAAAGCACCATTTAACACTCCAGCTAGTACTATTAAAAGTCCATACTTGACCGCCTCTCTGACATTCTTAATCATTATTCCTTTGTCAATAGCCTCTCTGACCAGGACAGGTATTATACTGTTGGTATAGGACATGAATATGATTAGTGTTATAGCTCCTACGAAATGCCATTTCCATCCTTTTAGATAACCTAGTAGTCTGATTAGCTGTGATATGTAGCCTTTTTGCACACTCCCTAGCACCGCTTGGATACTAATGCATTAAAGCTAATATACAATCAGAACAAGCCAGGATGTACTGGGTCAATCATTCTGGTGCCTTGATTGTTTATTAGGATCACATGAGAACTGCCCCTCAATCATGATAGCCTAGAAACTTCCTGTAAGAAAAGCTAACTGGTTCACTGCCGATATAAGATTAGGTGGATGTAAGAGTTGTCAAAGGTTATTAGAGCTAGATGTGAGAATGGTGTGTTGAAGCCTCTTGAACCAGTAGACCTGGAAGAGGGAAAAGAGGCTCTGATCACAATTAGGCGTGATGTGAGAAAAGTATTAGAGAAGTACCGAGGAATTCTCGGGAAATCCTCGATTAAGGAACTATTGGAGTTCGAGGAGGAAGCCCATTAGCAGTAAAGCAAGTCTATATTGACATGA
>JALWTO010000044.1 GCA_027082825.1 Acidilobaceae archaeon | reverse complement strand
GTCAAGATCATAGTTATCGGGGGGGGGGATTATTAGAGGGCATCGAGGGACTCTAGGTCCTGCTCCCAAGGAGCTTCTCGATAGGTTCATGTCGGAGGCTGAGGAGCAACGGTGATCTTCCTAGACATTAACGCTATAATCTACTTCTCCACGATGTTAAGCCGTACCCTCAGGTTGTAGAGGACATTATCTCTGCTGAGGACGAGCTTTATACAAGCGTTCGCGTGATAGATGAAGCGGTATTCACCATTGTGAGGGCCGTATTTGTGGCTAGGTTAGTGAATAATAGCGAGAACCTTGGTCATTTAGCCATTAGCCAGGACGGCTCACCAAGTTAAGAGAGGACTAATCTTCTTCAGGGTGTTATTCATTGCTTTTATTTGCTACTATATAGCTCTTAGTGTTGGGTGAGTCCCTGTGGAGATTAGGGTTAGTTACGACAGAGTTGCTGATGCATTATATATCAAGCTGAAGGACGATAAGATTGTGGATTCTGATGAGGTTGCTCCAGGTGTGATAGTAGACTTTAATGATAAGGGAGAGATCGTTGGAATAGAAGTGCTAGGGTTCTCCCACAGGGATATAAACTTGAAGAAACTATTTGTTGAGGGCCCTGAAGCCCTGGTGGCCAACGCTTGAAGATACACTACACATTCCATGCAATAGAACGTATGAGACAGCGAGACATAAACCGGGAGGAAATCGAGACCTGCCTAAACAACCCGGATAAAACCATCGAGGACAAGGAATTTAAGTGTATAAATAAGTGTATAAAGAGACTAAACGATAAGGCCTTAGTAGTTGTCTACAGAATGGAAACTGATACAATCATAGTAATAACAGCCTACCGCACATCAAAGCTATACAAATACCTGTAATCAAGGTAAAGGTGGAAGAGGCTTCAAAACGATAAAACACCATCCCAGAACCTCAGCCATCCATAATAACAGGCTGACAGGAACCTAGCAGCATTTACCTTGTCAAGGATCTCCCATGTCCAATTCCTAAGCCCCATTCATCTGCTTACATTTTCACTAGATACAAGATAATATGATGAGAAGGGCACGTGTTCCGTTTCTCCCTAGGTATTCATTCCAATTATTTTGTATAAATTCGTGGTCATACCTAGGGACTTCCACCTCGCCTACAACCCTTTAGGTAGGGTTATGGAGTCATGGGTGGCGATCGCCCGCAACGGCATAGCCCTCCCACCTAGGATAGATAACCTTACGGGGCTTGGAGCAGGCTATAGATATCATCATTAAGTAATGTCAGCACTATTATCCTCATAGTACCCATGACCCTCCTATTATGCTCCTCTATACTTCCTCGACAGGTACCAGGTATGGAATACTCGCCCTGATAATCCCCATAGTTATCATCTCACTGCTCGGAGGACTGCTATATGCGTATGGAGTTCTAGGCTACAAGTTCGGGAGGGTTGAGGTCAAGAGGACAGTTATAGGTGAATTGAAAACAATAGCCGGGTATCGGGAATTATGGCTCCTAGGAATTGTATTAGGGCTTGGTGTAGCGTTATTCGATAACATGTCTATCTGGCTGGAGTCCGCACTGGCAAATGTTAACTTAAGTGATGTAGCAGGGCTCTCCGTCGCCCTAAGCCTCCTACTTGGACTGATAGGTGTCGCCTTCATACCCAACACCTATAGCTAGGAGGAATAAGAGGACACTCTACATAAGACTCGTAACTATAGTCGGCATTATAATCTATGGCAGTCTATCATTGTACACTGCGAGATATATGGTTCTCACGCTAATCCCAGTAATCGGCTTCCTAATGCTACCAGCTTACCCAAGGAAAACCGCCCATCTAGGACTAATCCTACTGGCGAGGGCTGAGGCGAGAAACAGTGATAAGAAGACGTAGGAGATAATAGACAAAGCTCCAATAGTTAATAATCCAGCCACAACCAAGAGATATACCACTACAACCACGATCTTCATAGAAGCCTTCAAAGAGATCTTTCTGATAAACTTAAAGATAAAGTATATAGGAGAGACTCCCACAACCACGGCATAGAGTATGAGGGTAAAGATTACTAAGAGATTGCCGGGCAAATCTCCTCCCAAACTCTAAATAACTATACTAGTTATAATAAGGTCATCGTTAAGAGATTGTTGCTGGCAAATGTATCGGATGAGAAGTATCTGGCGCCGCGGGCGGGATTCGAACCGGGTCACGGGCTTGACAGGATAATTATAGCAACGGGCATCAGATAATGAACTTGATTGGGTCTTGCTGTTTTTATCTTCTGTAATGTCAATGGGTATATGATGTATACTGAGTTATTTGTGTATAGGCAGCTGAGGCATAATCATCCAATGTAAATATCGGGCGTTTCTCTATGTATTTGGTTATTGTGGTGGCGTTGTTTCCTATGATTATCCCTAGTGCTTTTGTTTGATTCGTGTTCGTTACCAGTGTTAGCATGCCTGATGCGTTTGTGTAGCACCTGTCTAGGAACCTGAATCCATTGCTGCAATAACCCACGTAGTTTCCCTCCATTAATTTAACTGCTGACCTAAACAATGAGGTGTTGGATAAGGTGATAACTAAAACATTACTCCTCAGCAATAAGTTAGCTAAATCATTCACTGAAGTGGATGGGCTCCGAAGGCCTGGGACTTTACAAGGAAATGTCCCATGAGCTGATAACATTCTGGGACGATTCTGGTAAGAACTCATAACCCGTTATCTAAATAGTTTGGACGGTAGCTCCTAATATATCTGGCAGGAATTAAATGCGGGAAAATGCATACAATTATAGCCTCCTCTAAACACTTCAGTTTCCATTCTACTTTTCTCCTACATCTCTTAGAAATCTATCTACGAGGTCATCGCTAAGATAGAATCCTCTCTTCTTAAGCCTCTCTATTGCCGACTTAATCTCTTCTATCAGACCCTTCAACTTCATGGTTTTCAAAAGACCCAATGTACCTATGACTTTTAAGCCTAGCCTCTTCGCTAGCTTTCTACCTTTAGAATCATCTATTATTAGCAGGTTACCTCTCTCCAAGACTAGGGCTATCGCCTCGGCCTCACCTTCATCAACAATAGTCTTTAACACTGCGACCATTCTCTCGTCGTGGGACTCCTCCACGGATAGAAAATCTAAGCTCTGAAAATACTCGTTCTCCTTAACGCTAAGCTCTCTCATAACACTCGGGGGAACTATTATTCTCTTAAACAGGAGGCTGAGCTTCTCCAACAGCTCTGCATGTTTGAGGGCAATAAGGGGAGAGGTGTTTGAGATAGCGATGCTAGTTTCCAGATCTCCCCGCGAGTTCTTCTGCAATCCTTAGCTCCTCCTCCAGTTCCTCTTGGTCTAGATTAATTATACTGACTTTTCTCCTTGAGAGCTCTCTCATGAAATCCTCGACGCAGAGACCAGCGAGTTCGGCAGCTTGCTTGAGGGTTAGCCTACCCTCACGGTAAAGCTCGACAGCAAGGAGAAGCCTGGCCTCAAATTCATCCAAGGCAATGTGCTCAGGTATACTTATTTTCAAAACCCTAGCCTTCGCATAGCCCACCTCGTAACCCCATATAAGCCACGTTAGGCTGACCCTAAAATATCGATGACCATTATGTGGCGGGCCCGCCGGGATTTGAACCCGGGACCGCCGGCTTAGAAGGCCGGCGCCCTTTCAGGGGCACCCGCACAGGCCTATCCTGGCTAGGCTACGGGCCCGCCAATATCTTGAAGCGCTATCTGAGGGTTTAAGTTTTTGACGAAAGCAAAAACAATATCATGCAATACCACTTGTTTTCAGAACTATTCTCAATTTAAAATATCAATAACTAGCTACTGCATAATCCACAATCCAGTGGCTTAACACCGATAACAGATATCGATGGTTCTAAGGAGTCAACTACGGCTATCCTGTTATATAAGGGTGTTCCAATGTTGGTTATAATTTTTGCAACTTCCATTACCTGTATAGAGGCCACCAGTGTAACAGCAGGACCTATTGCTGGAATAAACTCTTTTTTTCCTGGCTCTGGAAAAAGGCAAGAAAGACATGTAGTTATCCCTTTCTTTATTGTCGTTACCTGACCATAGAATCCATTAACTGCCCCATGAACAAGTACCTTTCCCTTTCTCCAAATGTATGAGTCTAGTATCTTCCTGGAGTACCAATTGTCCAGACAGTCAACTATAATTCTGTAGGATCGAAGAATATTGTCTATGTTATCATTATATACTTTTTCCTGAACAACCTCTATATTGGTCTCAGGATTAAGTTCCTCAAGCCTTTCTTTAGCCACAGCAACCTTTGGTTTCCCTATATCCTTTTCCATAAAGAGAACCTGTCTGTTAAGGTTTGACTCAGAAACCTTATCGTGATCCACCAAAAGAACCCTTCCAACACCCATTAACACTAAGATCTGAGACACATTTGTACCAAGTCCACCGACACCAACTATAGCAACCTTGCTATTCTTTAACTTTCTCTGGCCTTCTTCGCCCAAAAGAGGTATCTGCCTAAGATACCTATTCTTCTTCAATACATGTGCCCTTCCGATCTAATGGAATATCTACAAGGTTTTTAAAGGAAGCATCTACACCACTCTCTATAAGAGCCGAGGGAGGTGCTTTTCTGCCCTTGAAATATCATATTAGAGGGCCTCTATCGAGACTTTTAGTTCCCTTAGATTTCTCGAAGGTAAGTGAACCTCTTTTGGACCTGACATCACAGATCTCATTAAAATATAAAAGTGAAGTTATTCTGTTTCATGCCATAGAGGAGGGCGTCGTAGATCATATTATGGCCGGTTACAACATCTCTGAACTTGTCCCAAAGCTGGAAGAGGAGGCACTTAAAAAGCTTAAGGCATTTGAAAAAAAACTTATCTCAAAGGGTGTCAGAACCAGAATATACCCTGAAGTCCCCGTAGCCGATCCTGCAGCGGCCATTGTCTCAGTTGCTGAAGAGGTGAATGCTAGCGAGATACTTATGGCTTCAAAAGGATGGGGTTGGAAAAGGATCTTACCTTGGGGCAGTACATCAAGATTAGTAATAAAGACCAGCACAAGACCTGTAATATACATTAGAGCAACAAAGTCAAGGGAAAATGTCAAACTTCTCTACAAAGACCCTGACATTTTTAGAAATATACTTTATGCTAGAAAACCTTTTCACCCAAAAGAACTTACAGACTATCTGATACTCCTTGAGAAAAAAACTAAAGGAAGAATAACTGTGATAAGGGTTCCAGAAGGTTCTGAGACGAACAAGACTGTCTCCAAGGAACTTGAGCCTCTCATGGACGAAATATCATTCGCCGGGATAGATGTCAATAGGTTAATAATTAAGGGAAATGTAGCTGAGGAGATAATCAAGGCTGCAGAAGCTATAGGATCTACTGCTATCTATACAGGTAGAAGTGTATCCCAATCCTTACATGAACTTATACTGGGCTCTAGTTTAGGAAAGATCCTTGGAATGACCAAGGTACCTGTAATTATATTCCCAGAATAAGAATAACCAAAGAGGTAATCCTCGGAGCTTGCACCCATCTTCATATTAAGAACTAATTCAGAATCAAAAACTCTTCATCGGAAATGGCTCAGTCGGTCCGTGAAACACTCATCTATTCGTTCAACCCAGCTTTGCCTCATCGCCATATTCTAGACTTATAATATTGAAATAATAAAGCTGACTTTAAGCCAGTAGACTGGCGGAAACTTTATCTTAATCCAAAAACAATAATATTATAAAAGGTTCTGGGGGGATGAGGAGGAAGAGAGTCTCCTGAAGAGTGGTATGTAGAAAGCCGGAACGCCCTACCCCGAGGATGCATTCTGAGGTGTTCTAGAGTGAAACGGGCAGCAGTACTAGGTCTTGGAAAGATGGGTTCCAGAATAGTTTATGAACTGTCCAAGGAAGGGGTTGAGGTTATAGGTTTTGATTCTAGAATAGAGGCAGTTGAGGAGACCAAACGAAACCTTGACATAGACGCTTATGTAGTTGATGCAACTAAATATAAAGCTCTTGAGGCTGCAATCTTAGGTATTTCTCAAGTAGTTTCGGCACTGCCTGGCAGTGTTGGCTTCTCTGCTCTTAAGAACCTTGTTGAGCTAGGTATTGATATCGTTGATTTGAGCTTCTATAGAGAAGACCCAGATGCCGTAGCCTATAGGGCAAGAAGGCTGGGATCATTCGTTGTCCCAGATGCTGGTGTGGCTCCAGGGCTTAGTAATTTCTTAGTAGCTTTAGCTAATCAGAAAATAGGGCCTCTAAAAGGAGCAAGAGTTTTTGCTGGTGGAATAAGCCCAGAGAAAAAGGATCCTCTGAGCCTTGCAATAACATGGAATGCTGAAGACTTTATGAGCGAATATGTGAGACCTGCAAGAATCATAAAAAATGGGGAACTTGTAGAGACAGATCCCCTAAAGGTTTCTGGAACAATTGAAGTACCTGGACTCGGAAAGTTAGAGTTCTTCCCTACAGACGGTCTAAGAAGTCTGTTGAAGACTTTCGGGGAACTTGAGGAGCTTGCTGAATATACTCTTAGATGGCCAGAACATTTAGAAATGATGAGACTACTTAAGAAGATAGGAGTTTTAGATGACATATTTATAGCTGTTGGTGGATGTATAATTAGACCTTCAGACGTAATTGGAAGATTAATTGAAGAAAGGTATTCTACTTCTAAAGACCTTGTAGTTCTAATAGTCGAAGCCTGGAGCAAAAACGACAGACAGGTTTATAAGGTGATTGTTAGACCTAGAGGTGAATGGACAGCTATGGCAAGAGCCACAGGAGGTTTTGCCAGTGCAGTAATGCTTGCCATCCTAGAAGGGCTTCTGAAGGGAGAGGGTGTGCTTTATCCTGAAAAGCTTGTTGAGAATAAAGACGTTAGGGATTTCATCTTGAACTATCTCAAGATAAGAGAGATAAATGTTGAAGATCTTGGAAATAAGGAACTAGGTATCCATATAAGCAAGGAGGCCTCTTCTTAAAGTCTTGCTCTTATCTTTATATATCTTTGCTTCATCACTTCGACCAAAAAATTCCATTATCGTTGCTACAGTCAAAGAACCTATACCTGAAATTGATTCAAGATCCTTTGGAGTAGCAGAAGCAAGATCAGCCAAGGTCTTAAAACCGGCATCGTAAAGCTTCCTTGCTCTCACCCTACCAATTCCAGGTATAGCTAGAAGTGGCAGAAGTTCTGCCTTGACGCCATATCTTACTCTTTCTGCCAATACCTTCATCTTAGAGGGAAGATCTCTTCTCTTGCACCAAGACGCTGCGCCAAGAACGCTGGAATACGCAGAGAGAAGCCATCTAGCAGTCTCAATAATAGAGTGTAAATCTCCTGGCCACACATCATAGATGCTAATTATATTATCCTCAGGGGCTTCATCTATCCATCTCTTTAAGACCAGAGAAACTTTTAGAGCTGAAAGTTCTTCGTCATCGGCATACTCTATTAGATCAAAAATCTCAGGGGCTTCATCTAAGACCTCATCTATAAGCTTTTCACCCTCCTTCCTGCTTACTCTTAAGCCCTGTATATCTGGTGTCCGTGAGATTACATAAAGAATTGATATATCTGATATCTTCTTTATCTTTTCAAGATGTTCTTTAACAAGGGGAACGCCTGATGGATCTATATAAAACCTTGAGGTTTCTCTACCAACCGGAGTTAATCTGAAGACGTCGTTTTCATCCTCAATAAGCTTCCATTCTATAAGATCATCGATTGCCATGTTAACCAATCTTTTGATTTCATGACCTCCTTGTAAGGAATAAAGTGTTCTCTCGTGAACTCTAAGGATATCATCTAATTTTGCCGTCCCACTTGCCACGAGACCTAAGGTACTATGCCTTATACCTTTAAGACCAGCGAGTTTGCTCCTTACATTTTCTGGCTTTCCATGAATATAATACTTCATTACATCCTCAGGATTATCTGTTGAAGCGACCACTATGACCGCCTCTCCATATTTGTCAAGCCCAGGCCTTCCTGCTCTTCCTGCAAGCTGTTTGTATTCATTAACCCCTATTGGTCTTCTATATCCTGATTCATATCTATAATATTCAGCAACTATTACCCTTCGAGCTGGAAGATTTACTCCTGCAGCTAATGTTGGTGTTGCATATACTGCTGCCAAAGCGCCACTTCTAAATGCTTCTTCAATAATCATTCTGAGATCACTTGTGAGACCTGCATGATGATAAGAAACACCTAAAGTGATCAACGATGCCAGCTCTTCTTTTAAGAATCTTGGTGCACTACTTGCTTCAATTTTTCTTGCATATTCCTTTGCAAGTTTTTCGTTATAACCTAATAACTTGCTATACTTGGATGCCTGCTTTGATAGCTGCATTGCTTTTTTCCTAGACTGGACAAAAACAAGAGCGTATCCTTCCTCATCATTTATGTCTTTAACCAAATCTACAAACGGTAATGATGTGGGTTTGGCAATACGTCTTGATGAGCCATCTGAAAACAATATTCTTGACTTCCTTTCATTATATACACCCTCCTTCAGAGGAACGGGTCTCCAATCTGAAACTATAGCCTCTGCGTTGAGCCATTTAGCTATGATACCTGCATTAGGAACAGTTGCACTTAAGGCAATTATCTGTGCTCCGTCTGCAAGCGTTAAAATTCTAGCAAGCAACGTCTCCAGCAAAGAACCTCTTTCGGGCTCACCAACAAAGTGGATTTCATCCACAACAAGTACACTTAGTTCATTTAATAAAGAAGGCGTGTTTCTTAGGGTAGAATCTAGCTTTTCATATGTTGAAACCACAATATCTGCTTTAGGGAAACCCTTTTCAAAATCACCAACACTAACTTTAACACTAAGTCCCATCCTTTCAAACACACTGAAGTCCCTATACTTCTCAAAAGCTATACTCTTTAGCGGAGCAATATAAAAAGCTCTGCCTTTTGTCCTCTCCAAAGAAGAGACTATGGAAAACATTGCTACTAAGGTCTTTCCTGAGGCAGTGGGTGAAGCCACAAGAAGATTTTTTCCTTTTTCAACTCCCTTCTCTAATGCCTCAACTTGAATTGGATATAAACATCTTATTCCTAAAAGCTTTAAAAGCTTTCTAGAACCATCTGTCTTAACCAAATTTTCCGGATCTTTACAATCCATTGTAAATCACTTTTATGTAGGCCTGAAACAATCAGTCCTTGCCTCATAGATTAATCCATTTTGATGCATCTTATTAAGGGCTTCCCTTGCCTTGTCTTGAGGAATGTTTCTTTTTTTGGCTTCATTAAGTATCTCCTTTAATGTTGCACATCTACCCTTTGTTGACTCAATCTCTTTAACTATCTCCAGTAGAACACTCATTATCCTTCTGGTTCCTAATGTTGCCCCGGTCATTATTGCTCCTATGTCGAACGTCCCTGTTTCAACATCAAAGCCAACGCTCCTAAGAAACGATATAGTTAATCTTATGGCCTCAGCTGCGTCCTCTTCTGTAGCCTCTTCTTTTAATGCCATTCTAGCATGAGCTTCTGTCAGTCTTATTAGTGCCTCAAGCTGCCTTGCAGTTATTGGTATTGGCATCAAGCCTGAACCACTCTCTCTGAGTTTACTTAAAGCACTTGCTCTCATATGTGTGAAAAATTCAACTATTAGGTTTCTAGCATCTTCATTTATTCTAGGTCTAACATATCTCCTTGAATACATAATGTATTTCCTTAAAAGTTGGGGATCAACCTCAGGCTTTATCTTTTCAACATCTGTGTGAGTCTCTATTATATACCTTGCCATCTCCATATCTTTCCTCTTTTCAGGTATATCTCTCAAGACAAATATCAGATCAAACCTCGAAAGAATTGTAGGAGGAAGGTTCACGTTATCAACAAAAGGTTTGGTAGGATCATAAAGGCCTAATTTCGGGTTTCCTGCAGCCAAAACACTTGCTCTAGCATTAAGTCTTGCAACTATTCCTGCCTTTGATATACTTATCACCTGTTGCTCCATTGCCTCATGAATAGCAACTCTATCCTCGTTTCTCATTTTATCTATTTCATCAATTACGGCTATTCCCCCATCAGCCAAAACTAGTGCCCCAGCCTCTAGATAATATTCTCCTGTTTTGGAGTCCCTAAGCACAGCAGCTGTGAGCCCTGCGGCTGTTGAGCCTTTACCGCTTGTAAATATTGCACGGGGGGCAATTCTACTTGCTGCTTGCAAGAGCTGAGATTTCGCCATTCCAGGATCTCCTATAAAGAGTACGTGAATGTCCCCCCTTATTCTTGTCCCATCAGGTTTTATCTTAGGTATACCTCCAAACAGAAGAAGCACTATTGCCTCTTTTAGATCCCAATGACCATAAATGCTTGGAGCGACACTTGTCATAATTCTCTCTCTTACCCAAGGATCTCTAGCAAGTTCCTTGATTTTCTCCTCATCCTCTCTAGTTATGCTTACCTCTTCGAGCTCCTTCTCACTAACCCTTATACTGTTAGCCTCAATGTAGAGGTTAAAAAGAGGGCTTCTAGAGCCTATTTGTTGAAGCCTAACTATACCAACTATAGATACTCTGTCACCTGGTCTCGCAGTATCAACAAGATCTTCGGTTAGCTCAATCTCTATGCTCCTAGGCATTTGACCTCCAGGAACATCTTCTGGTCTTTCTTGAATCATGACTCTCTGATAATCCATGTAGATGCTTTTTTCTTTAACAAGTGTAAATGTTCCTCCAGACTCACCACAGACAGGACATATTGTTGGTTTTTCTAGTCTCTCACCTATTACCTCCTCCTCAGATTCAGGCCAGAAAAACTCAGCGCCACACTTGCTATGCCTATATACTGCTCTTATTATTTTACTTTTGACTGGAAGCATTCTAGTTATTATTCCTTCTATCTGAATGATCTTCCCTATATATTCGGATCTTATCTCTCTGACTCTAACGGTTTCGTAGAGATTAACTATCCTCGATACAAACCTTTTCTTTCTTTTGAGATATTCTGGATTTTCTTGAGCTACCACATCCTCTATAGCCTTAGACGCTGATCTGAGAAACTTGTCAGGTTCATCTATTATAGCCTGTGCGAGGTCTGGGTCATATCTATAAAGATCTGGGTACTCAACTATAAGGCTTGACTTGTCAAATAAAATCATCCGCCTGACTCTATCCATATATTTTATCCGACCACTTTCATCTCTGTAATTTCTTATGAAATCCAAAAATCTTTCATAGTAGTTTATGACCTCTTCTGTAATCTCTTCTGTCATATCATCCACCCTTAAGTAATCCTGAAACATATCCTCTCCAAGCTTCAAGAAGTGACCTTACAATGTTGTATAATATTGTTTCTTCGGGAGTCATTTTTTCCCTGTATTCCTCACCACCCGCCTGGGCAAGCCTTATTATCTTTATTAATCTGGTCTCTGCTAATTCCATTATGTTCTTCTCTATAGTCTCTCTATCCCTTAATAACATTGATGATGGGCTTTTTCTTATAGCCTTGTCAAGACTTTTAACAAGCTCTTTGGCTTTCAAATAGAAGTCTTGAGGGAGTTGTTGAGGAGCACTAGCGCTTTGACTCCTTTTCTCCCTGTAATGATAAAAATTGACCTCATCAAGGCTTATTGCCTGCTCCTTAATATTTACATATCCTTTTTTCAGAAGCTCTTCTGCTTGCCATCTAGGGAGTTCAACTTCATCTCCTCTTCTAAGGGACACTATGCCATTTAATGTGGGTAAGTCTCCATAATCTTTAACGAACTGTACCCTAACCAGAGATGTCACGAAATCTGTCTCGATTAATTTCAGCCTCTCTCTAACCCTATCCATAAGTTCCACTGATAATCCCCTTCCTAGTAATATTAGTCTGGGACATACCGTATAAACAGGTGCAGACTCCTTAGATAATTCTTGGAGGAGATAGATTGCCCCAGAGAAAGAGAAAAAAGGAAAAAGACAAGAAAGATAAAGCCAAGAGGCCTAAGAAAGGGAGGAAAAAGAGGTTCAAACTAGACGTTGAAGCAGTTTCTAAGGAAATTGGAGAGGAGATTGTAAGAAGATTAGGTTTGGACCTAATTGAAATAACGGCAAATGATATTCTAGATATTATTGAAAATATAGTATCTGAGATAGCCGAAAACAGAGTCACAAAACCTTCTAATAAGAGCATTATAAAACGGATCCTTGCTTCGAAGGATAACTTCAGGAAGGCCGTTGCTGTTAGACTATTTGAACTAAAACAAGAGAACCTTACTTTAGAGCAGCTGGAATTTATAGTATCTTATGCACCTGAACTTGCAGGAAAAGCTACCCCAGTTCTTTATAAGATCGCAAAAAAGTATAATGCCGAGTACGTAATATCTTCTCTACAAACTTTATGGAATAAATATGGTAAAAGAACCCCTTTGAGATGTCCAAGATGCGGATTTTATTCTGTAACACCAGACCTGACATGTATGGTATGTGGCGCGATTCTTGACGAAGAAGAAATCAGGAAGTCAATAAATCTTATAGAAAAACTTAGAGAATTTTCAAGACATGCCCCAACACCTTTACTTAGAGAAATATATCAGGCTGGTTTTGTGATTTTGAACGATGAGATTCATCCTCCAAGCACTGCCCCCAGAAAAGGTTTCAGAGTTGAGCTTCACTTGAAGCCCAATGAAAGGGTGATAATAATTAATGAGCTTAAAGCTAGAGATGAACTTTAAGAGAAATAGAATTAACAATATTATTCTAGAGTATTTAAGTTAAGTATCCTATATGAACATTCTTTGCGAAATCTTTGCTTTCTATAAATTCCTGCTACAGAATACTTAAGGTATCTTTCCTTTAGTTTATTCCTTGCAAGAGCTAAGAGCTTATCTAGCGCCTTCTCCTTACTAAATTCCAGTTCTGGTCTTCCTTGAGCTACTGAGTAAAATACCTTCTTAGCAGGAATCTTATAGTTACATAGGCTTGAGTAGAACCAAAGTTTCTTGAGTACAACATAAGTAGATACCACCTCTCCCTCAATCTTTGAAAAACCAGAAAAGACCTTAATATTGTCTATTTCAAAGTAATCTAGTGCGTTTAACATAGCTTCTAGTCCATCAATAAGTAAAGCATTAAGTGCAAAAATTATCAGATCCGTTCTAGTATAGGGAAGTGCTATTACATTGATTTTTAATCTATCAGCAACGTCTATGGACCATAATCTATCAAAATCAAGACAGGAACTTAAACTTTGAACGTTAAGCCTGTCAACTTCTATATCAACGTTCATTATTTCAGAGTTTGACGGAGGCCAGTCATTAGGCTTTCCATCTATATCTATGCCATTAGGTTTCACAATCACTACCTTGGTTGAGAATTTCTTTTCTAGCTTGGAGAGAACTATAGAAAGGGCAGCACTAAAGTGTGGAGCTGAGAAAGTTATTGGAACAAGTACCTTACTTCTAGGAGCAAGAACATTATTCTCTCCTATTGCTCTTTTTACAGACTTCATCAATGTCCTTTCAATGCATTGACTACATAGAAGATCACCACTATAAGTTCTCTTATAGACAGCTTCTCTTCTTTTGCAGACCGAACACAGTAAGGCCTTCACTAGAGAGGACACCACTTTGATGCTTTCTATAATCTTTTAAAAATAACCTGTTTAAATTATGATACTCTTAAAAACAGAAACATTTATATAGAAGTAACTCTATTTCAGATTCTGGAAGTTTCACCTGGAGCAGGTAATGGGGTGAAAAAGACATGGCCACAGGAATTCCAGTATTAGTATTGAAAGAAGGAACTCAGAGGACTTATGGAAGAGAAGCTCTTAGAAATAATATACTTGCTGCTAAAGTTCTTGCTGAAGTACTAAAAACAAGCCTAGGACCTAGAGGACTCGATAAGATGTTAGTTGATTCATTTGGAGATGTTACTGTAACAAATGATGGCGTCACTATAGTCAAGGAGATGGAAGTACAGCACCCTGCTGCAAAACTACTCATTGAAGTAGCCAAGGCTCAGGATGCCGAGGTTGGTGATGGAACAACCAGTGTGGTTGTCTTGGCTGGTAGTCTCCTAGAGAAAGCCGAAAAACTTTTGGATGAAAACATACATCCCTCAATAATAATTTCAGGTTTCACTAAGGCTCAAAAGAAAGCTTTAGAGCTAATAGATAGCTTAGCAATTCCTATCAACATAGAGGATGAGAACATTATGAAGAGGGTTGCCGAGACCACAATAGCTAGTAAGTATGTAGGCCACGGGCCTGAAAAGGAGATTGCAATAGATATGGTAGTTGAGGCAGCAAAAATTGTTGCTGAAAAGAGACCCGACGGAACCTACAATTTCGATCTGGACAATATCAAGATTGAAAAGAAAAAGGGCGGTAGTATTAGAGACTCCAAATTGATAAGAGGAGTTGTTATTGATAAGGAAGTAGTACATCCAGGAATGCCTAGGAGAGTAGAGAAGGCTAAGATAGCCGTTATGGATGCCCCTCTAGAGATTCAGAAGCCGGACCTCACAACAAAGATCAGAGTAACTGATGTGGATCAACTAGACAAGTTCCTAGATGAAGAAACAAGACTGCTCAGAGAAATGGTTGAAAAGATTGCTGCAACTGGAGCTAATGTTGTTATAACACAGAAGGGTATTGATGAAGTTGCACAACATTATCTTGCCAAGAAAGGAATACTTGCTGTGAGAAGGGTCAAGAGGAGTGATATA
>JALWTO010000043.1:2207-3908 GCA_027082825.1 Acidilobaceae archaeon | reverse complement strand
GGGCATCTTAGATATAAGAGACGTAAGAGGTAGAAAACTTTCATTAGATGAGATTAAGGAAAATCTCTTAAAGAGTGACAGAATGAAAACCCTATACTCGATATACAAAGATCTCAGAGATTCTGGTCTTATCGTTAGGCCTGGTATGAAATTTGGTGCTGATTTCGCAGTTTATAGATATGGGCCCGGAATAGATCACGCCCCCTTTGTGGTGACTGTGGCTAAGAAGGGTGTTAGGTTAGATCCTATTGAAATAGTAAGAGCGGGCAGATTAAGTCACAGCGTAAGAAAAACTTTCATAATAGCCGTAGAAACGGTTCCAGGGAAGATTTATTACTTAATGTTTAAATGGTTTAGATTGTAGTATGTTATTACGGAGTTAAAAGAGTCTTTAGACTCGACCCCGAGAGAGTTAAAGGATCTCGAAAAGGTGTTTAATATGAGCAATAGAAAAGTAAGAGATCAGGAGAGATCTCATAGAAAGGATACTCATAAAAACAGAGGAAGGCCCGCGCCAATAGGAGAGGGCGAACCTAAGCCAAGACCTATAGGGGATAGATGTAATCCCTTATGTCCATATTTTAGGTGTATGAGAAAGGCTCTGCAGATAAGGACAGAGTACTACAGAGGGCGTCCCATAAAGACAGCAATATGTACTTGGATAGGAGATAAATGTATAGGTCCTCAATGTCGTTATGCTTATTGCGTTAAGCATGCAATGTTACCAGATGGTAGATGCTTATATGCTGTTCAAGCGAAGGCTAAGAAAGTTGTAACTGCTGATTTCGAAGAGGAATTAAAGAAAAAGGATATGATTGATGAGCTCGAGGAGAAATTTAAATAAAGGTCTTATTGTTAGGATTATTCATCAAATCTAGACTGTTAAACGTTTTTATATAGAAGTGATATTTTAAGAGATATCTCATTCTTTGTAGACATAGTCGTTACTTTTTATAATACCGCTTATAGTGTATGATCATGATATGTATAGGAAAAGGCTGTGATTAAAATGGTTATATTTCTGAGGGATGAATATAAAGTAATACAATTTTTTCTTAAGAAATCATCACGTTTTTATATTGCCTAGATGAATAGTATAAATAGGTGTATTTAAGGATGATCTGGTCAAAAAAGGCTTCTCCCTCCTTCCCTCCTCATCTTGAGGGTTCTCAAGAGGTTGAGCGTTATGTGTATACGCCAGGAGCTGCTGGTAAGACTCTTGCAGAAGGTTTAATAAGGGGAGTGTTTGTTGCCGAAAAATGCTCAACTGATCTGTGGTTTCCTCCTAGAGGTTTCTGTCCGGATCTGAGTAAGCCTTCATTATATATAGAGATACCTGGGGAAACACCCTGGACTGTGATCTCGTACACCACAGTAAGGAGAGATAGTAAAGGTGATCCTTTAAGAGAACCCGTAACTATGGTTTATGTGGTTTTGGAAGGAACAAGGGGAGGCTTGATTCATAGACTGAAGCCGGGTGTAGAGCCAAGATTAGGGATGAAGGTTAGAGCCAGATTTAAACCTAAGGAGGAAAGAAAAGGAAATATACAAGATATACTGTATTTTGAACCGATATAAGTTTTAAGGATCTAGTTAATACAGGCGGCGATGAAGAGGGCTGGTATTGCCGAAAGTATGAGGAAGGACACCAGACAAAGAGCCGCGTTATTCAATAATTTTTACATTAAGTTTAAAAATAGT
>JALWTO010000043.1:0-2197 GCA_027082825.1 Acidilobaceae archaeon | reverse complement strand
CTTTGAGCTTGGGTCTAACGTACTTTCAAGAAGGACTATCTAAGTGAGGCTTAAAAAGGGTGTTAAGTGGTAATGCTAATACCCCGAAGGCTTGAGGAACTGTTAGTTGTTGTTGACTCGAAAAATTATAACAGGGTAGTTGCCAGTATCGCTGAGAGTGGAATATTTCATGTCGATGAGCCTTTAGAGGAAATAAGCGGTTGGAGGGATAGAAGATACTACATATCGTATATGTCTGCTGAGGAAGCCGTTCGAAGAGCCGAATCCTTCTTTAGCCTAATAGAGGAGAATCCTACATACGTTCATGAGGTAGAACTAAAAATAAGGTCTTGGCTGGACGGACTGGAGGACATACAAAAACAACATGCCGAAATGTTAAGGGAGTTCCTTAGTGCTGAAGAGGAAATTTCAAGACTTAAGGAGAGATTGGAGCTGCTTAAGTCCCACGAGGAGTTACTTAAACCATTGTCTCACATAACATCCGATCTTAAGCAAGCACTAGCTGCTAGCATAGTGAGCTTCGCACTAGGAATTTTAACTATCAAGAAAGGTAACGTAGATGAAATTTTAAATTCAATAGAAATAAGCAACAACGTCATTCTCGCGTGGGAGGAAATAGATGAAAACACGTTTCTGGTCGCCGTTTTAGGTACTTCATTGAATAAGGTACAGGAGGTTTTAGAAAGGCTTCGGGAAATAGGATGGTTACCAGTAAGGCTTCCCGAGGAACTTCCTGGCTCTCCAGTTAGGGCTTTAGAGTATATAGAGGAGACCAGAGTTTCTACGATGAGTCGAATAAAGGATGTTGTGGAATCATTAAGAAGGAGAAGGTTGAATGAGCTAAAAGAATATTACTCAAAGATTCTTGTCTTATCGAGAGCATTAAAGTTATTAGCTTATACAGTTTCCAGAGGCTCATTAAGATTTTTTAGGGGTTATATAGATCAAAGAGATCGCAAGAAATTCGATGAGATACTTAATGAAGCTACCCAAGGTGCTTACGTGATATATTCTTTAACCACAAAGAGAGTTTCCGAGAGAAAACCGCCTAGCAAGATAGATATTCCTAAACCTCTCATACCCTTCCAAAAGGTTGTTGAAATATACGGGGTTCCTGATCCAAATGAAATAGTTCCAACAATATTTCTAGCAATAACTATGCCACTTGTATTTGGACTTATGTTCCCAGACCTTGGTCACGGGCTTTTGGTGATACTCTTCGCACTATTCTTTATGAGAAAGAGTAGCAAAGATTTTGCTAACCTCTCGATATATTTAGGTATAGCAGGAATGATAGGAGGACTCTTAGCAGGAGAGTTCTTTGGCCCCATAACTGGAAAGCCTCTTGTGGCATTTTGGCATCACTTAGGCTTCAGCGAACCTCCTCTGGAGTCACCTTTAGAAGGAAGTGTAGAGATGTTATACAGACTAATGTCGATTTCGCTATGGATTGGAGGTTTCATGCTAACTTTGGGAACATTTCTAGGAATAGTTGATGCTATATTAGCTAACGATATGTTGAACGCAATGCTCATAAAAGTTCCGAAATTTTTGGTATTCCTATCAGCAACAGAACCCTTCCTTCATCATTTCGACGTTAAAGTTGCAGCTGGAATTATCGGAAAGGCAGCCTTTAGTAGACCTCCCCATGGATTTGAGCCAAATTTTGTCTTCTGGGGATTTTTAATAGGAGTTATATGGCTCTTTATTGGTGGAGCAATCTATTATATCAAAGAAGGTGAGGGCCTGGGCGCTATAGGAGAGAGTTTCATGGAAACCTTTGAAATAGTTCTAATGACTCTTGGTAACATACCGAGCTTCCTTAGGATTTTGGGACTCGCTATAGCTCACGAAGGGCTTATGTATGGATTCACAATATTGACGTATTTAGTCTTAGGCAAAGGAATTGTTGGGATACTTCTGGGAGCCATAATATATATCTTAGGGAACTTGCTCACAGCGGGCTTAGAAGCTTTAATATCGTTTGCTCACTCGTTAAGGCTTCATTTCTACGAATGGTTTACTAAGTTCTATAGCGGATTAGGAAGACCCTTTATGCCAGTCACATTGCCTATAAAGGCAAAGATAGTGTTCCTATCTTAAACAACTTTTCTGTGAAGCTTCTTAAATAAAGTTCTATAAAGTACTGTAAACACTATTCCTCTATTTCCTACATCGAGGGCCATAGCGAGCCAAG
>JALWTO010000042.1 GCA_027082825.1 Acidilobaceae archaeon | reverse complement strand
CCTAGATGCCCGCGATGCCCTCGACGAAGCCCCCCCCCCCGATAACTATGATCTTGACTAACATTTCCTCCCCTCTTTTAACTCTAGAGGCTCTAAGGGTTTGAGTACTCCTTTTTCATACCTGACTCTGATAACCTTAGACAACCCTGTTCCTCTAGAGTATAGAGGAGCTTGGAGCCTCTAAGCCTTTACCATTGGATATTGCATTATTATCAGGATTGAGCTTCTGGTGGGCTTATCATGCCGGAGTGTATGTTGCACCAGTTCATGATAATATGCAACATGGGTTTTTATAGCACAGGTCTTCTAAGCCGGCGGTCCCGGGTTCAAATCCCGGCGGGCCCGCCACAAAGCACTTAATACAATTGCTAACTCTATCGTGGATAAAGGATTTGTTTTCTGCTCTCTGGAATATCACTAATGACTTTTCTTAAATAGTGATCTGCAGTACGATTAAGAGATCTACTTGATTTTCTCCAATAAATCTTTTAAACTTGTATTGCGTAATAACAGTACTTTAACTCCTAGTGTTTCTGCGTGCTTACTCATAGGTTCATCGTCTGTTATGAGAAGCGCGTTCTCCTTTAAGGCTAGTGCTATGATGTATGCGTCGAAACCTGAGGAGCCAGTTTCCAGTGCAACCTGTAGCGCTTTCTCCCTGTACTCCTCCTCGTATACAATCCTGTAGCTCGCAGTTGTCTTAAGGGACTCTACTATTCTCTCTGCTAGTTCCCTGTCCATGAGCCTTGTTAGGACAGCGGCGGTCTCCACAATTACTGGATAAGGTATGAGCACGGTTACTCCTGAGGATTTGGATTTCAGAGTTTTAATAAGAGTTTTTGCTTTATAATGGGTTTCTAGTTCTCTTCTATGAACCTCTTCGGGCAACCAACGGCCCGGTTTAAGAATGCTCTTGATTATAACGCTGGAGTCTAGTACCACCTCTTCCAACGCTCACGGGCCTCCCTTAGAGTCTTATCTACATCCCCGCGAGCCTCCACACTCAACTTATCTACCAGTTCTGGAAACTCCTCGGGGAGTACTTGGATTCTAACCTCCTCACCCTCTTTTAACTCTAGAGGCTCTAAGGGTTTGAGTACTCCTTTTTCATACCTGACTCTGATAACCTTAGACAACACTATTCCCCAATATTCCATGAATATCCCAGGCCTCTAAGCTTTTGCTCTCCCTAGATGTTACACCCTTATTAGATGGTAAGATCACGCTGGATTATCGTGTTTGAGTATATGTTGCATTTTATCATGCAAACGTGCAACCTCTCTACTTGTAGCACAGGTCTTCTAAGCCGGCGGTCCCGGGTTCAAATCCCGGCGGGCCCGCCATTTCAATCAATCACCACGTAATATTGTTCACAAACTATACAGGAAAGTCTTCAAATAACTGCAAGCCGAACAAGCTCTAAAGGCTAAGCCCAATACTATTCACACCCCGAAGACTCTGTCTTATAGGCATCTAGACTCTGGAACCAGTTAATTTTAGCTTTAATGTAGAGTGACTTCTAAGGCAATGACTTAACTCCTCGTATATTCCCATATGTTGATAAAAATTTTCTCATTGCTTAATCTGTCATGCACTCCTGCCTTCGTATGCTCTCCCCTCAAATGAAAACTTGCGGTATGCATGCTCATGGGCGATGGCAATCACGCCACCGTAGTTAACTATGCACCTAGAGTTTAACTTACCTTTGAATTGTGGGATCTCTTCAATCCTATGCAGGGTTGCTAAGTAAGCAAAGCAAGATTGATGATGGAAATCTAAGGACCCTTCTATCTTTAGTCTTCGAGGAGGAGTTTAGGAAGGTTTTAGATGCTACTAAGCTTCTCCAGAATGTAGGTATTATTAAGGAAGATGGAACTGTAAACTACTGCCTGGTCATGGAGATTCTTACTTATGTGGTCAATAACGAATACCTCAAGAACCTGATTATTAAGTTTGTACAGATAGTTTCAAAGAGGATGTCAAAAAGCAATTGGTCTGTTTCCAGCTAATGCCGTTTTAGAACGGGATGAAGGTTTTGAGGGTTTTTGAAGGAGTATAAGAAGGTAAAGAGCTAACTCTCTAGGTTGTTTTATCTATAACGGGCACAGGAACCACAAATGGATATTCCTCTTGAGACTCAATAGCAGAAATAGCTATAGTTTTTCAAGTTCCTTTATAATTTCTCTAAGAGCACTTACCTTGGGATCTAAAAGATTGGCCTCAATCACCCTTAGTCTGCCATATCTTCTTTCACTAACTATTCCAACCTCCTCTAACTCCTTGATATATTTTGAGACAAGCTTATGTGGCAAACCCGTCTCTCTTATTATCCTGGTTATATTAACCTGTCCTTTGTCAAGTATATAGTGTAGGACTTTGATACGCCCAGGGCTTCTCAAAATTTTCTCTAGATTCATATAGCTCTACCTCCTAGAAACACACATGTGGTCCAAATAATTAGTGTCATAAAAAGGAAATAAGAATGTTTTGCCTATTGTAAAACTCCTAAGATAATGGCCATATAATCTTTATTTATGTTTTAGATACCATTTTATTTGAGTTTTATTCATTGAGGCATGGAAGTGAGAGTTTTGAATGGAATGGTTGATATAAGTAAGAAAGCTATTGTAATTAGAGAAGCTGAGGCTTGTGGGAGGATATTCCTTAAGAGAAACACTATAAAGATGATAGAAGAAGGCTCTGTAGAAAAAGGAAATCCCTTAGAGGTTGCTAGGGTTGCTGCAACCCTGGCTGTTAAGAACACGTCAGTGATAATACCCTATTGTCATCCAATTCCCATAGAGTCAGTAAAGGTTCTCTTTGAAATTAAGGAGAATTTTGTCGATGCTTGCGTTAGAGTGAAGACCAGTGCAAAAACTGGGGTCGAAATGGAAGCTCTTACAGGTGTGGCAGTAGCACTTTTGACTATTTGGGACATGGTAAAATATTTGGAGAAAGATGAAGGAGGGCAATATCCTATAACTAAAATAGAAGATATAAAGGTTGTTAAGAAGATTAAGAAAGGCTAGAAAAGTGTTTTTTGTCTTCGGTGTATTTCTTGCTTTTCCTTCTCTCTCTTTGGTTTTTTCATTGAAACTCTTCCAGATTTTCTTATTTTTTCTATAGCTAGAAGTACCTCTTTTGCTTTGGATCCTGCAAGAAACTCTACCTCCTCTCTAGTCAAACTATAGCCTAAAGCTATTCTGGCGGCTTGAATCGGGGAAGTTTCCCTAAAGATTATTATTAAAAATGGAAGTACTTCACTTTTAAATTCATTTTTACTCATAAGTAATCTACGTGAAAAATTCTCAGCAACTTTCTCCCTTATTTCTCTTTTACTTCTCAGACGTCCCATGAGCTTTATCCTTTCAGGGTATGAATATCTATTCTTGGCATATTCACCTTTTCTAGCAAACGTTACACCAGGCCCCATAAGATCAAAGACATAAGATAGCAATGACCAATCCCCTCCATATTTTGCCCTTGAAAGGAATACTGATGCTCTTGAAAGTGCGTCAAAGGCCCTAAAAAGGTCTTCAGGCTCGGTATATTTCCTTTGAATATTGTCATTTATCCAGGCCATTAGTGTCTCATAATCTTCCTGAGAATTTGCAATAGCTTTCTTGGATGACCAAGCATATGTGATGGCACATCCTATGTCCGACATAAACAGTGGGCCAGATTACATCAAGCAAGGACTCTGTGTTGTAACATTTGCAGCACCACCTGGCCACCAACTTCTGCTGCACATTCTTGACCTGGCAATAGACTACAGACCTGCACACAAGTCCAGGTAAACTCTCCCTGCTAGTGAATAAAGCAGAGCATAGCTTTCACATTTAAATACCTAAACTGCCTTGTATTCAATTAAAACTGTCTTAATCCTTTTATAAAATCCCCATTCTCCAACATCT
>JALWTO010000041.1 GCA_027082825.1 Acidilobaceae archaeon | reverse complement strand
ATAACCATATTTTCATAATTGTTAAAGTAATTATTAGGATTCACTATCGGAATGGGAATTCTCCTTGAAAATTTGCTATCAACAATAAAATCATCGATCCTTATTACGGAGGCGTATTTACAACCTCCATATATTCTCGAAGGTCCATCGTAAATAATCATTCCTTCCTCAGAACCTTTGAAAAGAAAAAATTTTGCAATTAAAACTAGAAGGACTGTCGTAACAAGAATAAACGTTATTTTGTTTTTTCCGATCATCTTATTTTTCAAGTTTAGCCCACATGTAAAATCCTAACAATTTTATTATTTAAATTCTGTTTTCTTCATTGTTTACAACTAAGTATAACCTCTAAAATCTTTTCCTGAGACCCATACCATCTCAAATCTTTTATGTCGAAAAATCTAGTATCCGCATTTATGTCAAATGGTATATGATTTTTACATAAAATGTTTGTCATGTATTTCACAAAGGGGAGCACCTGATTTACTGTATATAAACCTTTAGGAGCTCCATCTGGGTAATATCTTTCGACGTGTTTAGGATAGCAATTAGGTCTCCAAGCCCCCATCCATATAGGAATGTCGGTCTTCTTGGACCAATTTATTGCAACTTCTACAGCCTCTTTTATATACTCTCTACTATAGACTGGGCCAGAGGAGTTTTCTCCTCTTTTAGGACAAGGACCCCCGGCATAGATATGCCACTCTGCAATTATGTAAGGGTCCCACCTTATTTTGAGGTATTTCAACGCGAAAGGACTTGAAATGTTGGCTGGAGCCGTGACTATTATTATCCTATACCTATCTATTTTCCTTATCGCCGTTATAGTTTCATTATATATTTTGTCCAAAAGCCAAGGATAGTTCTTTATTTTACCGCTACTCTCTATAACTAAATCGTATGATAGAAGGTAAGAGGTTCCTTTAAAGTATCTAGCGATGGTGACCCACCAATTTATAAAATGTTTGACAGCTTGAGGGTTTGTCGGGTTGTTTCTTATGTCATAGGCGGTATAAGTTATTATGGGTATTATTCCAGCTTTTAGGCAATCATTAACTATATCTTTAAGTTCGCTGAGTGCCTTAGAATTGTTGATAACATCAACGCCGACCCTTATTCTAACATTGCTAAACCCCTCTTCCCTGAATAGAACTGGTATGTTGACTCCTTTATTTCTCCAATAAAAATAGTAATAGTTGGTTTTATTAAACGACATCCAGTCAACATTTATTCCGATTCCCAAGAGTTTCACGTACTCCTTTGCTGTTATAGGCCTAGGCTTGTAGAACGTCTCAATCCCGTAATATAATATGAATGTTATGAGTAAAGCAATTAAAATGATGACAGATCCAGACCTAGTTTTTCCTTTCAAATCCTACCGCCCTATTCTTTATTCCCGTCTAGGCTAAGCATCCCGAACTAAATTAATGAATCCAAGCTATAACTACTTTAAACAAGGAGCTGAGAAAAGTGGCCAATAAGAAGATAATGAATGCGATACTTCTGATAGTTTTATCCTTTACAGGTACCGTTGCCTATAGAATAACATTACCTGTAGCAAGCTTTTATGTAAAGGAGAGCCTTGAAAGGACCGCTTTTGCAGTAGGCCTTTTAACTACATCTTTCTACGTGCTAAGAGCTCTCTCAGCGCTTGGAACAGGCTACTTCTCAGAGACTGCTAAACGGGGTAGGGACTTGGCTTCTCTTGCCTTTACGCTCCAAATAGTTGTTACATACTATCTTGCATCAAAACCAAGCTATCTAGGAGTTATACTTGTTAGAGGGCTTCAAGGAGTTCTTAATGGATTAGGCTGGACCTCAGTTCAGATACTTTTGGCTGGTTCAGTTCCTGAAAAGTTTAGAGGAAGGGTTTTTGCAATATATGCAATGAGTGGAAGTCTAGGCTCATTCATTGGAGATCTCTTTTACAAACTATATGGAAATGAAGCTCTACTCATTTCCATAATTCTTTATGCAACATCATCAATAATAACGTATATCGCTGGAAGAAGTATTGAAAGGGAAACTAAAGGAAAGCCCCTTTTATCAAAGAGAGTCGAAGACATAAAGAGGAGGGAAAGCAATATATCGCCATTTTTCCTCTTATTATCTGTCATGGCAATCTCCTACGTGACGGTTATGAGTGTTGGAGATATAGCATACGTTTATTATGAGGAAATGCTTGGTTTAAGTAAAGGAAACACCGCCTTCTTAAGAGGGATCTCAAACTTTTTAGGGACAACAATAGCTTTCTTTTTAGGTTGGATAGCCGATAGAGGGGAAGCTAAGAAGGTCTTAATAGGAGCCTATCTAATCAGTATATTGGGGGCTATCTTTATCTCGATTCCAAGTATCATTTTTGCAATTTTAGGAATAGTGACGATAACTGTGGCATCCAGAATATTTATTCCTGTGGCCAGAAAGGTTGCTAGTGAAATGCCAAGAGGTAACGTATACATAGGCTATCTTGGAACCCTCGGCAATGTTGGGGCTGCCCTTGGCGGGCTTGGATTCGGCTACCTTTATACGGCCTTAGGTTCAAGAAAAATTACAGTATTAGGAGTAAATGTTGCTGAGGCACCACTTATAGCTACCCTCTGGCTTTACTTTGTTCCATTCATTCTCTTTAGCAGAAGTGAAAAGAGAGAAGTTAGGCAATGACCCTGTCTATTATATTCTTAACTTTAGTTTCAAAATCCTCTGTGGTTGTACCTCTAAATTGAATTACATCAACTATCTTAAACTTGGAATTCTTTATGGCCTCTAAAACCTTGGTCCCAACAACAGGCCCCCAGCCATAGGATGAAACTACCAGTATTGGAACTTCTCTATTAACCTTTTTAATTAGCATATCAATAACATTTTTCATAAGAGGAAACATATCGTTCTCATAAGTAGATATACCTAGAACTATAAATGAAGAGTCGGATGCTTCAGAAATTATTTCACTAATCTCAGCCCTCTCCTTATCATTAAATTCAAAGATTTCAACCCTGAATGCATATTCACTAAGTATTTTTACTATCTTAGAAATTGCCCTTTCCACAAATCCATACATCGAATCATAAACGACTAGTGCTTTCCTTTCCTTGACCTCACCTTTAGCTAAATGATAATAGTAATCTATTATCCTTTTAGGATCTTTTCTCCATAAAAGACCATGTCCCGGAGCTAGTATTTTAATTTCAATATTTAATCTTAAGAGATTATTAATATTCTTTATTATATGGGATTTGTAAGAACCAATCACCGTAGCAAGATATTTCTTTACACCCCTGAGATATTGGGATATATCTGGTTCTTCATCATCAAAGATTTTATGAGGAATTCCGTAACCTCCAAAGGCATCACAAGTCAAAAGGGTTTTAAGTTCCCTTACATAAGTAACCATAGTCTCTGGCCAGTGAAGCCAAGGAGCCGGAATGAACATAAGGTTATATTCCCCAATCTTTATCTCTTCAACCTTTTTAATAGGCTTAAATTTAACATCTATGCCATAGAAGCTTCTAATCATATCTTTAACCATGGGCCTGCCTATGACTAAGGGTTTGGGCTCTATAAGTTCAAGAACTTGTTTAAGCGAACCTGTATGATCAGGTTCCATATGATGAACAACCACGTATTTTATCTCATTAAAATCTGTAACCTTTTTGATCGTATCTATGAAGTCCTTCGTATATTCTCCCTTCCAGCCATCAAAAAGTATTGAACCCTCAGAAGTTCTGAGAAGGTAAGCATTATATGTTATGCCCTCAGGTATCTCCCAAAGCGCCTCAAAATATCTAACCTGATCGTCGACCATTCTTAAAAGAAAAAGATTATTTGTTATCTCATGAACTAACGTCCTATCCAAATTTGACACCTAGTTCTTTTATAAACGGTTATGCATATTTTAAGTTTCATTATAGAAAAGAAATCTATTCTTTTG
>JALWTO010000040.1 GCA_027082825.1 Acidilobaceae archaeon | reverse complement strand
TTGCTAATATTGATAGCGGTTGCAGCTGCAGTGATAATTTATTCATGGTTCAGTGGGGCAGCAAGTAAAAACCCAACAAATACACCACAGCTATATGAGAGGATAAGTATAGAGGCAGTTAAGATAGGAACACATAAGGTTACTGGCGTGACTAAATACATTCAGATTAATGTCACAGTCATGAACATAGGAGGTGCTAAAGTGAACATCAGTTCGATATTTTTGTTGGGTACAAGTACAGGTAATGTTATTTGTTCAGTTTCTGGCAACAATCTGGAATATTTGTCAAACAACAACCAGCTTAAGAATGGCCCTGTTCCTATAGGACCTGGATCCTCAGCATTAGTTGTTGCACTTTGTAAGGGGTTGCGTAGTTTATCTCCAGGGGATTATACAGTAAAAGCAACCACAGCCAATGGTATCCAGACTACATACAGGATTACCGTAAGTAAAACTATATCGTAAGTTCTGAATAAAGCCAATAGCTTATTAAACCCCATTAAAATACTTATTTTTCTAAGTTTATTATATACTTACTGGTGAAGGTGCCCTTCTTGCCTAGGCTCTTCAAGTTCAGGCTGAGAAAAGAGAATAGAGAAGAGGTTAAAAGAAGACTTATTGAGCTAAGTAGGCAGACTCAGAAGTCTTCTGCTTTAAATGTTTTTGTTAATATAAAGAATAGGTTCAAAAATTTTGGGATAAAGGAGGGCTTGAAGTATGCCTCTACCGGTATTCAGGAAACATTAAAGAATGTAGTAGCAAGGGTAGGGGCTCAAAACGTAATAGACCTTTATAGGGTTAATAGATGGGTTTATGCGTTAGTGTACTTTGATGAAAAAGGAAGAATAACCTATAGGCCTGTAGAACCTTATCTTGTCCCAGAGCAGGAGTATGTGTTAACTGAGGTTAAGGATATAATAGGGAAAGAACCATTAGGCCTTCTGCCAGAATATTTCCCAAGTTTTGATAAGGCAATAAAGTTCTATGCGAATTACCTTTTAATCATAGTAAGGAAATACGGAATCAAAGTTCCTGAAGGTGTTTTTGGAATTTCAAAGCTTGCATATTATCTTGCTAGAGATCTTCATGGTTATGGGGAAATAGATTCTTTGGTAAGGGATCCTTGGGTAGAAGACATTGTTGGAGATGGAGGAGGGATACCGGTATATATTTTCCATAGAAAACATGAGTGGCTCAGAACCACGATAACTCTTGATATTGAAAGCATGGAGAAGATTGTTAAGCTCTTAGCCTTCAGGGCTAGAAGGAACATAAATGTTGCAACTCCAATAGTTGAAGGTAACCTTAAGCCAGAGGGCTTTAGAGTTCATCTAACCCTCGGTGTGGTCTCTGGAAAGGGAAGTACATTTACAATAAGGAAGTACACAGCAAAACCATTAACTCTTGCTGATCTGGTTAGGTTAAGAAGTATTGATGAGAGAATAGCTGGCTACTTTTGGCTTGCTGTAGATCATATAACGAGTATGCTCATAGCAGGTCCTATGGGTTCAGGAAAAACCACATTGCTCAATGCAATAGCCATGATGATAAAGCCAGAAGCCAAGGTTGTGACACTTGAGGATACGCCAGAGTTAAGGCTTCCTCAGGAGAACTGGGTGCCTATGTATACAAGACCAAGCTTTGAGCCCGGAGTTAAAGATATTGATCTCTTTGAGCTTCTTAAGAGTAGTTTAAGACAAAGGCCTGAATATGTGATAGTTGGAGAGATAAGAGGTGCAGAGGCCTATACGTTTTTCCAGGCAATAACTATAGGTCATGGAGGTCTTGGAACAATTCACGGAGAATCGATTGAACAGGTTGTTAGAAGGCTTCAGACCCCTCCAATGAATGTACCCAGAGAGCTCATACCTCTTGTTAGAATCTATGTTATGTTAGGAATACTTAAGGCAGAGAGCGGGATAAAGAGAAGGCTTATTGAGTTAAGAGAAGCTGCAGGATATGATGTAAAGACCCAAAGCGTTATCTTAAATGAGCTGTTTCAGTATGATCCCGCAGAGGATACATGGGGTCTTATGGGAAGGAGTATTCTCCTTGGGATGATATCAGAGAAGACTGGAATGAAGGAGTGGGATATTAAAGAGGATTGGTCCAGAAGGGCTACAATAATAAAGTATCTGGCGTCGAAAAAAGTCAAGTACAGTGAGCTTGCCAGCTACATAAGGAGGTATAGATTGAATCCAGAAGTTGTATATAGAGAGGCTGAGAGTGTGGTAGGTCGTGTCGAGATCTAATAAAAAGAAGGATACTGTTGCTTTTAATATAAAGTTTCCTAGATTAGCCTCAGCATATAAAGTAGCTAGAGCTTTAGGCCTTAAGAACTTGGCGGACAGGTTTGCAAGGACACTGACCCCTTATATTATAGGCTCTGATATGAACATATCTCCAAGAGGTTATGCAGCCCTCATAGTGTTCTCAGCTTTAATATTTTCGATATCATTCTTTATCATAGGTTATATCATAAAAGGGATAATCTTAGCAATACCGCTAGTCTTGGTTTCAATAACTGTCCCTGGAATCATGTATTTGTATCCATTGATGAAGTTCAGAAGCAGGGGGGACATGTTAGATGTAAAAATACTGAATCTAGAGGCTGCTCTTGCTACCTCACTGATATCTTCTGTTTCTCATGAGGATGCTTTTCTAAGCCTTTTACCTCTTTCAGATGTTTTAGGTTTTAAGGTTGAGCTTAGAGAGGTGGCTAAGGGAATTATTCATGAAAGGCTTCCATTAACTGATGCCCTAATTAGGGCATCTCAGATTACACCATCAAGGTCCGCAGCTCTTCTCTTTGAAGGACTTAAGGGAATTATTGACTCGGGAGCTGGAGTTCTGGAATATATATATTGGATGGCGTCTTCAAGCTATAATGATGTAGAGGCAAAGTATAGGGCCGCTTTCAACTCGCTTTCGGTTCTTATGGAAACCTATATGGCAACAGCTGTTTTAATGCCAATAGTTGTTATTGCAGCTTTAGTAACCCTATTTGGAATGGGTAATTTCTTCCCATTGACAGTAAACCCAAGATATTTGACTTCATTAGTTTCATTTGTATTAACTCCGCTCTCAGCTGTTGGTATTCTAGTCATCGCAGACTCCATAGTATCGAGGCTGAGACCTTGAGGCTTTTTAGGAGAAGAGGAGAGGAAATACTGAACGCTAGGCCTTATGTGTATGCATCGATTGTGCTCTTTGTGGTTTCCTCTATATTGGTCTATATTTTTCTTAGGAAGCCGTTTGAGGAGGGATTAAGTGTCAGATCCCAGCTCTTTCCCCCACCAATACCACCAATACCTATAGGTAAGGGCTTTCTTTGGGGGCTAACTATTATACTTTCACTAGGAACACTACCTATAGCGCTTTACTCAAGGAAAAGATATAGTGTAATAAGAGGGCTGGAAAGACAGGTTCCTATTTTAATAAGAGATTTTATAGGTCTTTTAAGGAGCGGTATGAGTGTAGGTGAGACAATAGAGATTATGTCAAAAAGAAATTATGGCCCGCTTAATATATTTATTAGGACATTATTGACTTTGACTAGGGCAAAGGTTCCCTTTGAAGATGCCTTTGAGAGGGCCGTTAAAACCATTCCAAAGAGGCTGATAAGATATCTAATCCTTATAAGGGAGAGCTATAAGGCTGGAGGGGTTAGCCTAGAGCTTGCTGGAAGAATAGCGTCTCTATATGCAGCAATCAGCGCACTTGATGAGCTTAGAGAGAGTAATCTGAAGGCTTATGCTTATGTCCTAGCAATGTCCGTACTGATCTATAGCTTGGGTTCAGGTGCAATAATTTATTTGTCAGGATCTATGCAGAGTTCGAAGATAGTTAAGCCCGTTCTGAGACCAGAAGAGGTACTGGGAATACTTTACTATACAGGACTTCTTTTGGCGTTTATAAGTGGAGTGTTTGCTGGAAAGCTAATAACAGGTGAAGCTTCAGGAGGTTTATGGTACGCGTGGCTTTATATATTGTTAACAACACTAACAGTTCTGTTTAGTGGTAAGCTAATGTCTTTCCACATTCTCGGTTTTCACGGTTTGGGCTAATCCAAAAATGTTTAGTACAATAGATCTTATTAAGGTTCTGACATTCTGATAATACTGGGAACATATGTTAGATTCAAGGTTGGGAAATATAACTGCCCTGGTACCAAGAAGTACAGAAGGATCTCCTTTAATAACATCTCTATAATCAACAAATTCTGAACCCGCATATCTTTTCTCCCAGTCAGGCATTGCAATAAGTATGTAAACCTCTCTGCCCTCTCTCATTATATTGCTTTTTAATCTAGCAATGGCTGTAGACCTTTCACCAAATGTCTCATGGAAAAAAGATTCCGAGTCAACATATATTCTGTAGAGTCTTCTCAGTCCAGCTCTAACTCTTATCTCAAGGTTATATGAGTAACCCTCAGCACCTGGTATGGGAGGTTTTGAGTTCACCCTAACTCTGTATCCAAGGTCTCTTGCCACGAGCCTGAAAAACGCAAGCTCCCAAAGACCACTTTTCCAAAGGCGAAGTCCTACTTCTGTTGGTTCGAATTTGTAAAGTAGTTCGTATTTGCCCTCAAGTGGTTTGAAATTATGACCGCATTCAAGACATTCAATTTGAATTTCAGGGTTTCTTTGTCTAGCTCCACAGTTAAGGCATTTGAATATCTCGGCTATGACTATGTAATCAGTACCTTCTTGTTTAAGCTCAAGACCACATTTAGGGCATATAAGCCTTTTGCCCTTAACAAATTCTTCTTCTTCGCCAGTGTACCCACATACTATGTGCTGTATTAGCCTTGTTTTTATTACCAATGGACTCCCACAGAACCTGCAGACAAAATAAGGTCTAAGTCTTGTGGAATGGCATTTAGGGCATTTAAGTACTGCACTCGCCGGAGTTCTCTTAACCATACCCAGGTCTTCAAGCAAAGAAAAAGCTTTTAAGACATCATCTGCATTAATATATTTGTCAATAAGATTATATTCAACAATTCCGTTTGTTCTATTTATTAAAGGATTTGCAGCTTGGCTTCTGGAAAGAGTTTGCACTCCAAGACAGACATTTTTTATAATCTCTGGGTTTTCAGAAGACTTAGGAAGAATTACTTCCTCTATTACATCCTCAACTCTCGAAAGCATATCTTTGTCGATCTCATAGCTCTCTGCCAAGAGATGAACCCCTCTTCTTTGCTTCAGAAACTCTATTCTCAAGCTCTACTTTTATATACAAAGATAAATGGATTATTATTTGTTATCGTGTTTTTATAGAGCGCGGATTGGAATTTGGATAAGGTATATTAAAGTTCAAGGTTATTTAAATGAAACAAAATAATAAGAGCCGATAACTGTTTTATTTGGTTAGGTGTAGATTTTTGGCAAAAAGAAAAGGGGTACCACTGAGGGTCTGGTTAAGCAGGGAGGATTATGAACTTGCGAAAATTTTTGCAGAGAGAGAAGGGTTTGAAACAGTTTCTGACTTCTTGTCATATATGATATCCTCCTCTCTTAAGGAAGGAGGAAAGGTAGCTAAAGATATTGGAGGTGTAACAAAAAGAGTTGAGCGTCTTATTTCTGATCTTCTTAATCCGTATACAGCTAAGATAGATGAAATTTATAAGAGACTAGGAGAGATTATGGAGATGATAGAGAGTCTTTCCCAAACAAGACCTCAGTCTAAGGAAGAGGAAACAATTATCCCACAGAGACAGAAAAGGATAGAAAGAACTAGGAAAGGGACATCTGCAATTGAAAGGTTAAGATCTGAAGGGGTAGTCTTTCAAGAGGATATGGGATGGCTCAAGGCTCCAGAAAGGTTTTTTCAAAAACTAGAAAGAGAAGGTGCTATTGTGATAGATATTGATGGGGAAAAAGTTGCAATAGATAAGGATTTATGGGATAAGTTCAGAGAGGCTATCAGCCAGGTTATGGTAAAGGATCCTAACGAGGCAGCAGGTCTTATGGCTGCGGCTATTGGAAAGCCCATTGTTGCAAAACTTTTCAAGAAGTTAGTCAGTTCAGGGTTCATATACTATGATGAGGAATATGGAAACTGGAAAATATCAAAATCATTGTTTTAATTTTTATAGAAAGATTGCCAGTGTAATGACTCCAACTATAGTCTGAAGCATAAGAAGAACAAGAACTACTTCACGTTCTTTAGCTCCTCTACCTTTAATTTTATTCACAATCTTTATGGCAACATGTGTCAAGCTATATGATTTTGAATATGGTGGATACAGAAGTCCATTGTTGTCTACTTTTGCAAAGTTCTCTTTATAGACTCCATCTTTGAGTCCTCTGGTGAAAAGTGCAAGCTCTATGAAGTACAGGAGAAATAGTGTGACCCCAAACTTTTGAAAGTCATTCAAGACGATAAGAGAGGCATAAAAAGCTCCTATTCCATAGGTGAATGCATTTCCAGGGAATACCTTGGATGGAAACTTGTTATAATAAAGGAAGGCTATTATTGAAGCTATCCCTATTATGGATGAGATGAAACTCAATTCTAAGGATTTTGCGAAGGCATAGATGGAAGTAAAGAGAAGAAGGAGTATACCCATACCTGCCTCGAGCCCATTAAATCCAGCAATCATGTTGAACGCATTTGCCGCTCCTAGAATTCCTATAGGAACTACGAGTAATGGATAGAAAAGGCCAAAGTTCACTACGCCAACTATAGGTAACTCCATTCTGGAGACACCGGCCTTTATTACCATTAATGGTAGTGCGATTGGAAATAAGAATACTATTCTGCTCCATACAGGGATTCCTTTCTTCCATCCCATGATATCATCTACAAAGCCCAGAAAACCTGAAAGGAGCAATGTAATTACTAATGCAAAGATATCAGCACTTCTATAAAATGTTTTGTTTATATAGACAAAAAGGGCCTCATATACTAGGATCCCAAATGAAATTCCTATGAGAGACCATATTCCTCCAGCTTCTGCAACCTCAGGTCTTTCTGACTTGTTCATATCCTTTCCGACAAATCCCCTAGCTCTAGCAGCCTTAATCCAGAACCTTTCGAGATAGAAAGTTGTAAGAAAGGCCACGCTTGATGCTATAACTGTTCTAAGAAGTAGGCTCATCCTAGATCAACCTCTATTTGATATCCATCTTTCATAGTCTCTTCAATGTCAATAACAAAATTCCTGACCACTTTGTCATCTATAATTTTCACTCCTTCAAGTTCGAGGAGTTTCTTCTTTATTTTCATTCCTCCGAAAGAATAACCGCCTAACCTTCTATCTTTATAAATGACTCTGTGACAAGGAATTACTATAGGATCCTTATTTTCTTTAAGAATCCTTGCAATAACTCTGGGGTTTTTTCCTAAAAGCTTTGCAATGCTTGAATAAGTGCTTACCTTTCCTAGAGGAATTAGCTGAGTTAATGTATAAACAATCTCCTTTAATTCCTCACGATCTATTACTCTTCACCTCCTAAAAGTAAAGTATAACAAAGTATATAATTAGCAGAACAAGCCCAAAGGGAACTCCTAACTTTGCCCAATCTTTCATGGATATCTTCAGTCTTCCTGCAGCAACTATGTTTGGTATGTTCCCGGGAATCAACATCCCCCCAGATATAAGGAGTCCCAGAAGAGCACTTCTTATCTGAGCAACAGTCATTGTTGGGCTTATCTCTGCTGCCGTAAGTGTTGCATTATCAACTACAGCACTTATAGTGTTAACCCAATAGAGTATGTGAGCAGGCAACCTTGTAAAGTACCAGATAGTTATAGGGGTTAAGCTTGCTCCCAGAAGTTCAAGTGCAGCAACGAAGATGTAGACTCTCAAAGTTCTTTCTATGACACCCCTGAGGGTTTCACTGTAAGTGACCTCTTTCATCGAAAAACCAGCGAGCTTTTCCTTATGTATTCTTATTCTATATGCCGTAAAGGCTGCAACGGCCAGGATTCCAGGGATTATAAAAACACCAAGTATATCAACAAGGTAAAGGAAAGGAGCATTTAATTTGCTTATTGCTATTGTGGCTAGAGGTTCTCCTACAGGTGTCAAAGCAGCTCCTAGACCAACAGCAAAGGAGGCATACACAGTAAACTCCAGCTTACCCTTCCTATCAATAGGAAGGGCATATACCACTTCTGCCAATATCACTGCAGTTACTATTACACTTATGAAACTTGATATTAATCCTAGGGTAGCTACAATTATAAATGTAAAAACAGGAAGTCCAACCTTGTCTAGAATATGCCCTATTCCTCTGTAAATGGGCCTATAAAAGTACAAGAATATCAGGCCGAATATGAAAACAACTTGGGTTATGCCTATTGGATGTCCATTTATTACAACGGGTGAGGTCGCTGCCTTCAAAAGAAGCATCTTAAGAAGATTTGTTTCTCTGAATATTCCAGCTATTATGTTAATTATAACTCCTAGTAGGCCCATACCAAAAAAGAAATATTCTAGATTTTCCTCTACCACTCTTGATATGAAGGGTAATATTAAAACTATGGCTAATATTGACATCAATGCTATGGAGAGGTATGGCTCTGGTTTTACTGGAATCTTGTGAACTATCAGCTCAAAGAGAGCCTCAACCACTCTATTCCCCCTTTCCAACTTTCATGGCTTTCCTTATCAGAATTTTATTCTTAAGCGACAAAAGAGTTTTTATAAAAGACCTCTTTAAGTGAACACTTTTAAAACTTCAAACTAGAAATGTCCATGAAGAGCTGTGGTGATTGCATGTCAAGGGATATATCACTCTTCAATACCCTTGGGAGGAGAATGGAGAAATTTGAACCGTTTAGTCCTCCTATTGTTAAGATGTATGTCTGTGGCCTTACAGTATACGATTACATGCATATAGGACATGCAAGGACCTTTGTTGTATTTGATTCCATAAAAAGGTATCTAAGGCTTAGGGGCTACGATGTTATTTATGTTCAAAATATAACAGATATCGATGATAAGATAATAAATAGAGCAAATGAAAGGGGAATGGCTTGGAAAGAGCTTGCTGAGATTTATATTAAAGATTATATGGAGAATCTGAAGAAGTTAAACATAAAAGTAGATTATCATCCAAAGGTGAGTGAGCATATAGATGATATAATAGAATTCATAAAAATCCTTGTAGAAAAAGGACATGCCTATATAACTAAAAGTGGTAGTGTTTACTTTGATGTGTCCTCCTATAAGTTTTATGGAGAACTTAGTGGAAGGATTTCTAAGGATATGTGGGATCAAGAGGAAGAGTTTGTATATGAGAAAAAAAATCCTTATGATTTTGCTTTATGGAAGGCAGCAAAACCTGGAGAGCCTTGGTGGGAAAGTCCTTGGGGAAAGGGAAGGCCTGGTTGGCATATAGAGTGTAGTGTTATGAGCACTAAGTTTCTGGGTCCAAGAGTAGACATTCATGGTGGAGGACAGGATCTTGTATTTCCTCATCATGAAAATGAAAGAGCGCAAAGCGAGTGTGTCCTTAACGTGAGGCCTTGGGTTAAATACTGGCTTCATTCAGGCATGCTCATGATTAAAGGAGAGAAGATGAGCAAAAGTCTCGGTAACATAATAAGTCTTAAGGAACTATTCAAAAAATGGGATCCTAGAGTTATAAGACTATGGCTTCTTAGTGCTCACTATAGAAGGTATCTAGAGTTCTCTGAGGAAAGTTTAGAAAACAGTAGAAGAATTTTAGATAGGTTTCTGAGAGCATCACAGCTGTTGTCAAGAATGATTAAAAGCTTGGAACCTGCTCATAGTATAAGTGACGATGAGATACTAGTTATCAGGAACATAGAAAAGACACTGTTGGGCTTTCATAAAGCCTTAAGCGAAGACTTTAATTTTGCAGAGGCTCAAAGTGCTTTGAATCAGCTTCTAGGCATTATTTTTTCCAGTGTATCTCACATAGAGAATTCGGCTGTTGTCATTTTTGCATATAAGGCACTTAAAGATATGAATGAAGTTTTTGGTATAGCAGATAGGGAATTTCTCGGCGAAATACCTATTGAACAAGGTATATCGTTAGACAGTCTCATTGATCTGATAGTTGAGATCAGATCAGAGCTCAGAAAAAGGAAGCTTTACGATTTAAGTGATGTAATAAGGGAAAGGCTTTCACTTCTTGGAATACAATTGATGGATAAAAAAGAGAAAACAGAGTGGTTCATAAGAGAACAGCAAAAGTTTACAAAGATTTAATAAAGCAAAAAGCAACAAATAAACTGTCGTTGTGATGCTTAATGTAGAGGTGAAAAAGATGCCTAAGCGTAAGAAGGGCAGACGTGAAGAGAAGAGTAAAGAACTTCCTTTACCAAACGAAGATGAAGGAACTATGCTTTGTGTTGTTCAACAGAACATAGGAGGAGGATTCCTGCAGGTTCTGTGTGTTGATGGACAAGTATACAAGGCTTGGATTCCAGGGAAGATGAGGAGAAGAGTATGGATGAGAGAAGGAGATGTGATTCTCTTTTTGCCTTGGGGGACTAGAGATATGAAAGGAGAGGTCGTCTATAGATATCTAAGGGATCAGGTGAGAAAGCTTATAGAGAAGGGTCTCCTACCTGAGGAGATGCTAGAGGAGGTTCTAGAATGAAATGGAGAAATCGCTGGCTAAAGAGAGAGAGGGAGGAGCTACTCAATAGAAGGAAGGATCGAGATCTTACAAAGACTGTTGAAGAGGTTTTTGATTATATAACTCTTGGTCACCTTTATAGATTAGAGACTAGAGGTGTTTTGTGGGAAATAAAGGGGGTTGTCAGTTCAGGTAAGGAGGCCAGAATTTATTGGGCAAAGTCAAGAAAAGGTGAGGATCTTGCAGTCAAGATCTATTTATCTTTTACTGCGGAGTTTAGAAAAAGCATTAGAAAATACATTGAGGGAGACCCAAGGTTTGAAAATGTGTCGAAGAATGATTTCAGAAAATTGATATACGAATGGACAAGAAAGGAGTTCAGAAACCTTAAGAGGTTAAGGGAGGCAGGAGTTAGGGTGCCTAATCCTATAGCTTTTCAGGGCAACATATTGGTTATGGAGTTCTTAGGAGAGAAAGGTTATAGAGCCCCTTTGCTTGTAGAAGTGGTTGATGATCTTGACTTTGATGATCTTCTTAGTATATGGAATGATATAAAAGCTCAGTTAAAGAAAATGATATGTGATGCAGGTCTTATACACTCAGATCTCAGTGAGTACAATATTATGTTATGGAAGGACAGGCCTTGGATCATAGATGTGGCTCAGGCAGTTCATATAAATCACCCTAGTTCTAGGGATTTTCTGGAAAGAGATCTAAGAAACCTTAATTATTTTTTCGGAAAAAGGCTTGATATACATAAGGATATTGAACTTCTAAGAGGTGATGTCCTAGAATGTCTCAGAAAGAAGGATCACAACCTTTAAGGCCTAGAATGTATGTTAAGGTACCGCCTGATAGGCTTGGAGTAGTTATAGGGACCAAAGGTGAAGTCAAAAAAGAGCTCATGGAGAAAACTGAAACTATTATAACAATTGATACAGAAAACGGTATTGTTGTAGTTGAAGGTGAGTCTTCAAAAACAAGTCCAATAAATGTTATGAAAGCCACAGAGGTGATTAAGGCAATTGCATATGGTTTTTCACCAGATAAGGCCTTTGAGCTGCTTGATGAGGATAAGATACTTGTTATTGTAGATCTTAAGAATATTGTAGGGGACAGCCCTAATCATCTTACACGAATCAAAGGTAGAATCATAGGTGAGAAAGGTAGGGCTAGAAGGACTATAGAGGAGATGACAGGAGTGAATATGGTTGTTGGCGATACTTATGTTGCCATAATCGGTGATTACGAGAGGGCTATGATTGCTAAAGAAGCTGTAGAAATGCTTGCTGAAGGTAGAATGCATAGTACAGTTTATAAGAGAGTTGACAGACTCATGAGGGACATTAGGAGGAAAGAGAGGTTAAGGTTATGGGAAGATAGAGGTCAATCCTCAAGTTTGTAGTAAAGTCTTTTCCTTCTCCTACCTTTGCTCTCAATTTTAAGTATTTCAATTTTTCCTATCTCACAGGTATTCCTGACATGAGGTGCACCATCAAGTTGTATATCAATCTCAGGGATTTCAACAATTCTGACAAAATCAACATTAGGAGGAGATCTTTCGGCTAATTTCACGATTCCTGGTATTTTTAGTGCTTCATCTCTTGGAAGCCAGTAAACCTTTACCTCTATACACTTTGATATTATAGAGTTAGCCTCGTTGACAGCATCCTCTAAGGCCTCCTTCCACTTTTCAACGCTACTTAGATCGAAATCGTCCCTGGCAATCTCTGGTGTTATATGTCCACCTGTGACTTTGGCACCATATTTTTTATAAAGTATTGCAGTAACAATATGACTTGCTGTATGGAGCTTCATCATACGATATCTTCTCTCCCAATTAAGAATTCCTACTATATTCATTCCAGCCTTAAGCTTGGAAGGGTTATCGACTTTGTGAGCTATGTTGTTATCTTCTAGAAAGGTGTCGACTACATTTACTTTAATATCAGGACTAGATACTATAAGAAGGCCAGTATCGGCATCAAGACCTCCTGAAGGTCTAGGATGAAAAGCTGTCTTATCAAGAAAAATCTTATCTTCTTTTATGTTTGTAATCGTAGCTTCAAACTTCTTCAAATAGCTATCTTTTTGATAGAGAAGTTCTACCAAATTTTGTCCACCAAGTCTCTCAAGACAACAAGAACTCTTAATAAGCATTATAATGATATTAGTAGTAAGTAGTTTATAGTTATGGCATGAGAAGCAAAAGAAAAAGAAGATAATGTAAAAAACTATTCTAATGATCTGTCTGCAAAGCCCAATGTGACTCTCTTAGGTAGTAGTGCAGACACTATATAGTCGAAGGCTGCCTGGGGGTCGCTTTCATGACCACAGGTATAAACGTCTACTGTTGCAAAATCATACTCTGGCCATGTATGGATTGCTATATGGCTTTCAAGGACTATTGCAATTAGACTCACTCCCTCTCCTATTTTCCAGGACTTTATATCTAAGAGGGTCATATTACCTCTCATGGCAGCATTTAATACAATGCTCTTCAGTCTTTCAGGATCCTTGAGAAGTACCTTGTTATGACATCCATAAAGATTTCCATATACATGTTTCCCATAGACCCTATATCTATCGAGCCTGCTCTGTTCTAATTCCTTTTCCTCAGCAAATATACCTCTACTCATTCCGACCCCCCTATATAACCCCCCTACCCCTATTAGATAAAAGGATTACCCCCCTCCCTGCAAGGTGCGGAGAAGTGGTTATCAGTGGTGTTGGATTAGTAACAGGTCTTCATGGCGTTTCTCCTAGGGCAGCATTGATTTTTGACTGCGAAGAAGTGTACAACAATATCAAAAAGTCTCTTGAAGGCGCATTTGGAGAATATATAGGATATCCAGGTTTCAAGGCAACAGTTGGAGGTAAGGAACAGAGCATTCTTATAGCCACGGTCCCTCCTTTTCCTTCTGCTGTGTATGAGGCTGTTACTGAGCTAACGATATTTGGTGTGAGGACTATATTAGCTGTTATGAGAGCTTACAGAATTAAGAGCGGAATAGCAGAAGGTTCCGTTCTCTTGACAAGTGCCTCTATACCTTTAGATTCAGTTTCAAGTAGACTTGTTCCAAATGGGGTTCCTCTAATTGCTTCAACAAAGCTCTTTAATAGGGTCAAAGAGAACTTAGTTACAGCTAACTATGGAGACTTCAATTATTATATAGGATATACTATATCTGTAGACTCTCCAAAGCTTGCCACTTTAGAATCTGAAAAAGTACAGGAGTATACTAAGATAAAGCCAGTAGTTGCAATAGACACTGTTGCTTCACCTCTTTATGCTTTGCAGTTTCTCTATCCTAGCTTGGAGGTAATGATAGTTGAAGTTCTTCAAAGAAGTGTGAGAGAGTTCTCTACGGCCTTTGAAGAGTCTCTAGAGAAATATGAGAAAGACGAAGCCGAAACCCATAGAATACTTTCGATGATAGCCTTGGCGTTACTTGAAATGGTAAGGGAATGAGGTGCCTATAAAGTGGAAAAAGAGAGAATTGATGAAATAAAAGAGATAGTCGATAATATATTTGCTAGAATGGAGTACTTAGAGAAGATATTGGCTAGGGTTAAGTGTCAAAATGGGGACTCATGGAAGTACAGCATTTTAGATGTAATAGAACAAATATACGATAGACTAAGTGAAGCAAGGCATAAACTTGATTCTCTTGAAAATCAATCTTAGTTTTCTTAATTCTTTTGTGCCATCTTATTCTTTTTAACTTTAAGGATCCTACCTTCTTTGCCAACAACCACTATTTCATCTCCAGGCTCTATTACTTCATCACTTTTGGCCTTCCAGTACTCACCATTAACTATTACAAAGCCTGTTTTTCCAGGCTCTATTCTGTCTAGGGCTTTCCCTCTAATGCCTTCAAGAGCCCATAGTTTAGATGGTCTTCTTCTAACTTGGACTATTTTATAAACAGTGTATGCTCCAAAAGCGCCAACAACAGCTCCAGTGGCATAAAGCCCTTCCAGTAATCCCTTGGCATAGGCTATACTGAAGGCCATACCGCCTGATGATATTGGAAGGATGGCTATTCCTAATATTAACATGATTATTCCAGTTCCGCCTATTATTCCAAAGCCTGGTGTATGTATTTCAATAAAGAGAAGTATGCTGCCCAGAACAATTAAGAACAGCGCAGTATAATTTGGATTAAAGCCTGAGCCTGCAAGGCCTAAAAAGAGTAAGAGAGCGCCTATTGCAGCCAGTGCTGGATGGCCTGCGGCTAGTGTAAACAGAATTATTAACATTCCTAATGAAAGTAAAAGACCTGAAAGCAAGGGGTCCGAAAGAGCATGAAGTAGTGACGATCTAACACTAGGAGAATAGTAGTAGGCGTTTCCATTCAACTTTATTAGGACAGTCAAGTTGCTTGAGGGTAATCTAACCCTAGAGCCATTGATTTCTCTTATTAGGGATTGAAGGTCGTTTGCGATAAAGTTTATAACATGATATTTAAGAGCTGTTTGGGGATCAAGATTATCATTATGAGTTACAAATCTACGAAGTTCTGTTACGTTTCTTCCTTTGTCACCTGCATGAACAATTAAGAACTCTACTACAGCATTGATTATCTTGCTTTCGTTCACAGGTTCATAACTGCCTGTTGTCGGATTATACATAACTGGCTGGAGGCTTCCTATCTGTGTTCCTGGAGCCATGGCTGCAATATCTGTTGACTCAAGTATTAGGGTTCCAGCGCTTTCAGCCCAGCCTTTGTATACATATCCGACAACTGGGATGCTTGCTGAATCCATGGCAATAACTATGTCTTGTGCACTATCTAAATAGCCTCCAGGAGTATTCAAGAAGATCACAAGAACAGCATTTCTCTCTTCAGCATATTTTATGGCAGATTTCACATAATCTTCCATAGCTGTGTCAATAACACCTTCAACTTTTATATATACCACAGAAGGGCCGACAACCCTGCTATAGGGACCGCTCTTCCCTATGTAACCGTAATGATTGTTATTGAGATTTCCTTGGTTCGATCCTTGGGCATAGACTGAGATAAAGGTAACAGGCAATATTATTGAAGCTAAGATTATGAGAGCAAATAGGTTCTTAGTTATATGGTTCTTTTTTGTCATCTCTTACCTTCCCTACTTAAAGTCTTAGTCATGCTAAAGAATTTTAAAATGATTATTTTTCTATGATGTATTATTAAGTTATTGATCTTCATTCTTGTGTGCTAGGTTGTTTCTTCTGAAGAGCTGTTACTAGGCCAAGAGTCTCTGCAGCTCCGTGAATATTAGCAAGGGGTTCTGATACTAATACTAGATTCTTTTCTCTAGCAATTTCTACGAGTGTCTGAAGTTCTCTTAGCTTAAGTGCAGCTGGATGCTTCTCATAAAATTCGGCTGCTCTAGCCATGATTTCTGCAGCTTGTTCCTCACCCTGGGCCTCAATGATTCTGGCCCTTCTCCATCTCTCAGCTTCAGCCTGTTTAGCCATAGCTCTTAACATGTTTTCAGGCAACTCTACTTCCTTGAGGGTCACTGCTGTAACCTTTATGCCCCAAGGGTCGGTTACTATATCTAGGATTTCTTGAAGTCTCTTGTTTATCTCATCTCTTTTTGTTAAAAGATCATCAAGTTCGACCTGACCTATGACATCCCTAAGGGTTGTTTGAGCAAGCATTACAATAGCATAATTATAGTTCTCTATTTTTGTGACAGCTAACACAGGGTCAAACACTCTATAATAGACAACAGCATCTATTCCAACGGTAACGTTATCTCTTGTTATTATCCTTTGTTTCGGTACATCAACTGTAACTACTCTAAGGTCAACCTTGACAAAATTATCAACAAAAGGTATTATGAAGAATATTCCAGGTCCCTTTGCTCCAAGAAGTCTTCCAAGTCTAAAAATAACGGCCCTTTCATATTCTTTAACAACTTTTATACTCATAGCAAGTATTATAATCACTATTAAAAACAGTATAGAATAACCTACTGCCTCAGAGGGCGCGAGTGGCATGAGATTCCTCCTCCTTGTTTTCTGCTGTTTTCTGAAATTATTAAGCCTGTGGTTACATAATGGGTATGGTGTATAGTTTGCCCAGAGGAGTGGATGCTGAGAGGGAGCTGGCCAACATTCTTTGGAATAAAGGATTTGCAGTCATAAGGGGGCCTGCAAGTGGTGCAGGAACCAGAAGGAGGTTTCAGCCAGATCTCGTTATAATTAAGAGTGGAAAGGTAGCTGTCATAGAAGTAAAAAGGACAAGTGAGCTGCCTGTGTACATTAGGCCTGAGCAGGTTCTGGGTCTTTCAGAATTTGCAAAGAGGGCTGGTGCTCAAGCATTTATAGCTGTTAGGCTTAAGGGTAGAAAATGGCTTTTCTTTAGATTGGATGAGGTAAAGACCACTAGAAGAGGAGGCTTTAAAGTCGAGGGCAAAGGTATTGATCTGAACGGCTTTATTGTTGATGTTCTAGGGTTCAAAAAGCTCACAGACTTTATGTAGTTATAAGCTAATATTAAGTTGAAATGATTATGATGATTCATGTAGATCAGACATAAGATAACGTTATAACGTTTATTCTGGTATTATTCTCATGTCAAGCCCATATTTCTCGGCTAATCTTCTTATTCTCTTTAGTCTCCTAGCTGTAAGCTTTGGGTTAGATCTAGAAACCTTGATTACAAGGGTATTTCCATCAACATTAACGTTGGAACCAGGTATAAGCCTCTTGACCGCTGTTATTATCTTACTTTCTTTAGCCTCTCTTCTCTTTCTTACTGGAATAACCATTGTCTGCTCCCCAAAGGTGTAAATTTCATATTCAAGCTCTCCAGTCAGAAAATCTTTGACCTCAACTACAGGTCTTGAAAGTTCGGCTTCTTTTAGTCCTGTTGGAAGCTTTACAGTAATTGATAGTTCATATACTCTTTCTATTCTTCCTTCGTTAATGAATATTACAGTATCTACTATGCTAGGAATCATACCAAGCTCAACCCTTCTTATAAATCTCTGTATTGCATCTATGGAACTTGTTGCATGAACAACCCCAATCATTCCTATACCAGCAAGTCTTAAATCGACATAAAGTTTAAAGTCCTCGTCATTTCTGAGCTCATCGAAAACTGTATAGTCTGGTCTGCTTAAAAGAAGTATGTCATGAAGCTCGCCCAGGTCTGCGTAGTTTTTAGAATACTGGGTTACTATAGGTGGAAGCCTCATATCTCTAGGCGACTCTATGGTCTTGACAACTTTACCCTGTCTGGCATAAAATTCTGCAAGTGCTTGAGCAAACGTAGTTTTGCCCATACCAGGGGCTCCAGATATAAGAATACCCTCAGCTTTCTCAATAAACCTCTTCATGAGTTTTTCTGGTATGTTGTAATCTTCAATAGATAATTTTACTATAGGCCTTACAGCAGTTATTTCCCATCCATCGCTTAGTGGAGGTCTTGTTATAATTATTCTATAATCCTTTATTTGGACTATAGTCGAACCACTTCTATCTATTTCAACAAATCCTGTCTCCATTCTAGAAGCGTCCTCAATAATTTCTCTAGCTATCTCTTCAATTTCATTTTTTGTCATAGGTCTGTCTGAAAGGCTTACAAAAAGCCATCTGCCAGGTTTGCCTATCTTGGCTAAAGGTGGAGAGTTTTCCTTCAGATGAACACTCATAGTTTTTTCATCAAAGAATTCTTCTATCTTAAGCTTTCCATTAGTCCTGTTTTTAGTGCATAATGTTGAGATACCCATGGCTTCAGCTGATTTTAGTAGGAGTTCATCACTTGAGACCAGAACTCCCCCAGTCTTCCAGGCATAGTTCCTTACGAGTTTTTTGACCTCCTCTAGGTTCAGCTCTCTAGGCATTTTTTCCTCTTCAACAATAGCAACCTCAAGCCCTTTTGCAGTTTCAAGGAGCTTCTTCAACTCTTCAAGTCCAGTAACCCCAGTGCTTCTACCCATCTTGGCCTCTTGATATAGATATTCGATTATTGATTTATGAATAATGATCTTACCTTTAATTTCTCCATTAATGATCAGTCTCTTAGCACTGCCATTCAGAATCACATCTAGATCAAGCACATACATGCTCCCTAGGGGATAGAAGGCCCCTGTGCTGTTCTTGTTCACTAATCTTCCCCTGTCCTCATCTTCTAAGGGTATGCTTTGAGTGGAGAGCGTATAAATCCACTAGTCTTATTCCACAATGTTGGCGAGTGAGTTATGGTAGAAATATTGATTACAGGGTCTAGGGTTATTGTCAATGAAGAAGAAATAATAAAGGATGGTTATGTCTTTGTAAAAAATGGAACAATAGAGGACTTTGGACAGCAGCCACCCCCAGAAGACTATACATATGCTTCTCTTGTCTTAGGTGGTGAAGGAAGAATAGTAGCTCCAGGACTTACAGCATTAGCTTCACCTATATCGTATGTTCTAAGATTTTATAGACCGTCTATTAGGAGACGGATAGAACTTCTAAAAACCCTTACTTTATCTGAGAGAGCTCTTCTTTCACTAGCGGGAATCTATGAACTTCACCTCTCAGGTGTAACGACTATGATTATAGAGGGAATAGATTATGGTTATTTGGCTAAGATCAAAGATATGGCTGGAGGAAACTATGGTCTTGCCTTTCCTTCATGCGAGGGTGAACCTCCAGAAAAGCCTGAGTGGAGTGTTGGTATGCTTAGGATAGCAGACAGATCATGTATGGGTAGGGCTGATGTTGTCGAAAAAGAAGAGCTCTGGTTAAGTTCCGAAGGATCTAAGGTACTTTCATTTATAAATAAATCTTTTTGGAATCTCCATGGAATGCATGATGTTTTAAGAGGTTCAAATAGATTGAGAAGGATCCTTGGATTAGGTGACGTATCAATAAGAAGAAAAGCTTCTGCAGAAGTAATCATATATGATGTAAGAAGACCTCCTGCAATGCTACTCGATATGGCCCCTAATAGAGAAATTATGTCAATTTATTCTTCAGGTGCTAGAATAGAGAGCGTTATTGTAGGGGAGGATGTCCTGGTAGACGGAGGAGAGCATCTTTATATAGTTGATAAACAATTTAAAGATATAAGAAAATTAATATCAAGAATACTTCAAAATATTTAGCTAGCAGATCGAGGGCCTCCTCGTATCAGATGCTTTATCTAGCTCATTGCAAGTCTTTAGTATTTTCTCCAACTTCACATTACTCATCTCAATACATTTGTATTTCAGATTTTCCAAGAATTTTTTGGTTTTATTATATTCATTATAGAAAATATCTGACGATGCTTTAGGATCAGGACTTCCAAGCATTCCACACGGTTCTATTTGTTTCGAGACAAGATCGTAAACATCTATTTCCTTAGAAATTTTCATTATTTCATCTTTGTCAAGACCTATCACTGGTCTGAGGACTGGAATTCCTATATTCTCCCAGATCAACCTTATATTATTTATGGTCTGGGAGGCAACCTGACCAACGGATTCTCCTGTCGCCAACACCTTCAACTTCTTTTCTTCAGCAATTTGTCTGGCATATTCTGCCATTATTTTTCTTAGGACAAGAACTCTGTAATCCTTTCTAACTTTAGACTTTAGTATGTTCACGATATTGCTAATGTCCGCTACACAGAACTCGATTTCATGTCCAAATGACCATTCGTTATTTAAAAAGCCTGCTATTTGTAAAGATCTTTCCAAGAACTCGGGTATGTTAGGATAAAAGGTTAGGAGGGTTATAGGCGAACCTCTTTTCATGAGAAGCCAGACAGATACTGTCGAGTCAAAACCCCCACTAAAGAGCACTAGCACTGGGTCTTCACTACCCAAAGGGAGTCCTCCAGGCCCTCTTATGATGTCTTTATAAAAATATGCAACATAATCTCTTATTTCAACATAGGCAATAAACTCGGGTCTTTCTAAATCAACACCTTTTCCTCCAGTCTCAAGTAATTTCTTTCCTAAAGCTTTCTCAACATCTTTGCTTGTAAAGCTATGGCTTCCAACTCTTCTGGCTCTAACTGCAAATATTCTTCCCTTTATATCTGCTGAGAAATATTGTAAGGCCTTTTCGATCAAGTCTTTAAAGTTGGAGAACTCAGTCATTATTGCTGGCGATACAGACTTAACACCGAAGACTTTGCTAATAACCTTGGCCACTTTCAAAGGATCGGGTTCAGGACTTTCGACTATAATTCTTCCATCTTTTCTCAGGAACTTACCTTTGCATTTTTTTGTTTTTAGAGCATCTTTCATGTTGTTTATAAGAAGTCTTTCCATCTCATTCCGAGTCTTCCGTCCTTTTACTGCTATCTCAGAGTATCTAACGACCACAACATTCTTCATTTTTAGACCCTATATATTGGTGGTTGACTTAGTTACTCTGATAAACCTTATTCCGCTCTCTGCTTTTTCAATAAACACTTTTATTAGAATTAAGGTTCAATAAGAACTATGATGATCGCAAAGCTAGGGATAATAGTAAGAGTGAAAGGTGCTTTGTTGTGAGAAAACCTCTAATCTTTCAATGGAAAAAAGGTTTTATTAAAATAAAGCAGGATAGAGGACTGTCTGTTGAGGCAGAAAACAGTAAGATCTTTTTTTCTCAGAGAGAAATTGACATAAAAGGTCTTTTCATGAGCTATAATGAATATTTTATAGGCAGAAAAAAAGATAGGAAAGTGATATATGTAAACTTCGCATTTCCTTTGAAAGGTATATCTAGTAAGAAGGCCGATGAGCTAATAATGAACAACAGTGATCTTTCTTTAGGGCCCTTTGATATACATTACACAAAGCTAGAAGGAGTATCTGAATACATAACTTTTTACATGCCTTCAGGGTTTCTATATGAGATAGTAATACTTACTGAAGATAAAATGGCTTTATTCACAATAGGAAGAAGGCAGGTATATATCTTAGATGAAAAAAGAGGAACTAGGAAACTTCTATTGCTATAGGTGTTTAAGAAATGATGGTCGAGGTTAGCAAGGAGAGAGCAATACTTGTAGGGGAAATACTGAAGAAACATATACCTATGCTACCAGTAGATTACTTTGTTGATACCGAATTTTATCCTCCCAAGAATGCAAGTAAAGAAGAGATAACCATGTATTTTCTAGTAATGGTGGCTATGGATCACAGGCTAAGTAGAGCAAAAAGGCCTTATGAAGGATATGTAGATGGAAAGTTCTATCATGGTGCAGATCTTCTTTACAGATTAGGTTCAAAAAAACTTGCTGAAGATCCAGAATTTTTCACAGCCGATAGGCTCTCAAAGATATCAAAAGAGGATATTCTTGGTTGGCTCTCAATAAGTTATAAGAACAGGATAGCAAGGCCCCCAGATCCTGAAGTGAGAGTTCAACTTCTCAGAGATTTAGGACAGAAACTTAGTCTATTATATGATGGAAGTGCGTATAAGCTGATTGTAGAGTCTAAAGGTTATCTTAAAGAAAAGTATGCAGAAGGTTTCATAGATAGACTAAAGATATTTAAAGCCTTCCAAGATCCTGTCGAGAAAAAAGCTTATCTCCTTGCGAAATTTTTAGAGAGAAGAGGTGTATTGAGAGTCAATGACCCTCAACACAAAGAGGTTCCTGTAGATAATCATCTTGTTAGAATAGCCTTAAGGCTTGGACTAATTAAGGTGGATAAGGAGACTTTAGAGAAGATAGCAGCAGGGATTAATTTTTCATGGGAAGATGACATACTTTTAAGGCTTACGACTAGGGAAGCTTATAGGCTCGTTTCCTTAAGAGCAAGTGTTGACCCTTTTATTTTAGATGACTTTCTATGGGCTTTTGGAAGAAAGTGTTGCAAAAGAGAAGCTCCTGTATGTAGAAAGGCTTGTTCAGAAGCTTGTAAGAGAATTGGAGGTTGTTCAGAAGAAGGATGTATATTAAGAAAGGCTTGTTCAGCTTATACTAACCCCCTTCTGATGGTACCTGAGCATAACTACGTGGATACATGGTATTATTAAGTTCGAACCTACAGATCTTAGCCTAGAAAGTTTTGTGAGGGGGTAATTTAATGGTTAAGGGGAATATAACAGACTTTGGATCCTCTAGCGGAAATGGTATTGTTAGGCATACAGATGCGTATAACAAGGTGGTTCTAGGTTCTGGTTATAATGCTTCAAAAAGGACATCTGTAGCTCTAGCTACAGGACTAGTCTCTTCTGAGGTGAGTATAGAAAGAGCCTATCTTGATGTTGGATTTCTTGTTCCAGAGGATGCGGTGCTTCCTTTAAGACTAGTGATATCGATTGATGGAGTTACAATAACCAGAGAGTTTAAGCCACAGGTGGTTGTAGAGGTTGAAGAGGGCATATATGGTAAGGCTGTGTATGAAATAGAAGGTCTACTTGGTAGTAGACTGGCTGAAAAAAATGTGCATTTGATGAATATAGTCTATACTGCAGCTAAGCCAGTTATATTTGAGGATGCGGGCCTAACAGTGATTTATAAGGGAATTGAAAGATCCTGGCATTCTATGCGTTTGCTTACTGGCGCAATGGTTGTCGAGCCAGGTGATTTCTTGGGTATTAATGTTTCTCTTCCAGAATCAAAGTCCGAGATAAAGAACTTCAATATGAGACTTCAGGTACCGTCAAGATTTGCAAGCATAAAGATAGAGGCAGCGAATCTTCAGGCTGATCTGACAGGGAATATAGGAAATGTACAGGTGGAGTCTCCTCTGAAGTTTAGGGGAGAGAGGTTACGTGTTTATGTAAATTATAAGAAGTCAGAGAGAAGATTTTATCCGAAGCAGGCTTTGATATCTTCAATACTGCTTTACGAGTCTTCAATGCCTGAGGCATCCTTGAATGCCTATGTAGAGAATATAGAAGAGGAAAATGATTATTATAAGATAAGATGTATTATTAAGAATATAGGCACTTTAGAGCCTACAGATGCCATGGTGTCAATTTATGCATTAGGGATAAAACTCGGAGATATCAAGATAAATCCCCCTGCTCCATCGGAGGAGAGGGAAGTCTTATTGAAAGTAAGAAGACCTAAGGTTTCAGTGCCCCTAAACAGGCTCATGCTAAGGGTTACATGGAACAACTATGGGATGGCTAAAAGCAAAGACATTTATATTCAAATTTGAAGCTTCTTCCTTATACTTATGGATCTGAGCTCTTTAACGAGATTGTAACAGCCTTCCCCCTTCTCTAGAAATCCCTCGTCTATAAGCTTAGTAATCACTCTTTCAGGCTCATCTATGCCTTTCGTTTTAAGATCGAGAACTGCCCTGATGTCACCAACAGAAACATTAGATAGGAAATATCTCAGTATAGCTTTTTCTTGTTCATTTAATTTCTCTGCTTTTTGAATAAGATTTAAGATTCTCTCTTCAAAGTTATCCATAGACCCCCCAGACAATAGATATGTGGAAAGGAAACAAAAATCTATAGTTGCTCAGAAGGAGCTTCTATTGCTAACTGAATTCGTTGGTGACATAGTTGGGCATCATAAGGGACATAGTTAAGAGGATTTTTGGAAACGATATTGCAGGAAAAGTATGGGACAGGTTGGAAATAATTGGAGATATAGCCATAGTGAAGAGTCCTAGGCTCGCTGGGCTAAAGGATCCTCTCTCACTTGATGAATATAGGATAATAGCAAATGAGATAATGAAGATACATAAAAATGTGAAAAGTGTCTGGCTGGCTATCACGCCAGCTGCTGGAGAGTATCGTGTGAGAAAAAAGTATGTGCATCTATCAGGTGAAAGGAGGTCAGAAACTATTTACAAGGAATATGGATGTAAATTTAAAGTTGATATAACTAAGGCCTTTCTAACACCAAGACTTAGCTATGAGCATTTGAGAGTCGCAAAGCTTGTTAGGGAAGGAGAGAAAGTTGTAAACATGTTTGCTGGCGTGGGAACTTTCTCTATAATAATTGCATGTAAGTCCAAGGTTAGATTAGTCCATAGTATTGATGTAAATCCCTTTGCCTGGAAGTTTATGGTGGAAAATATAAAAATAAATAAGGTCGAGGATAGAGTGATTCCTCATTTAGGGGATTCAGCTGAGATCATTAAGAGAAAACTTACGGATCTCGCATCAAGAGTATTAATGCCTTTACCTGGGCTAGCTCTTGATTATACAGAATATGCGCTTCAGGCTCTTAGAAAAAGAGGAATTATCCATATATATCTTCATATACGAGCTCTTAAAGGAGAGGATCCTTTAGCAAAGGCTATCAGCCTCGCTAGAAGGAGGGCTGAGGGTCTTGGTGCTAAGGTTATTGGAAGTTCAGCAAGAATTGTCAGGCTTGTAGGTCCAAGAATCTATCAGGTGGTTGTGGATCTTGACATCAAAAAGAGGTAGTAAAGAAGATAATTGGTACGAATTTAAAAATAAGTACTTAGATTCACTTCTTGAAGAAAGGCTAGTCTCGTATTTGGATCCTGGTGCTGAGGAGATACTCTATAAAATAAACTCCTTAGAAAACGTTGTGACTACTAGTAGTTGTATAGGTCGTATAACTATAGTTGAGGCAGAATTTCCTTGGGAAAGAAGGGAAGATTCAAGAATAGTGTTAAAAACACATAGTAAAGTTGATGAGTTTAAGATAGCATTAGTACTTTCAAGGGATCTGGCCCCTCTCTGGCTCAAGGTCACAGGCCCTATAATTCATTTTAGAATAAAGAATTTTGAGTGTGCTTCGGCATTGCTAAACATTGCAAGAAGAAGTGGATTCAAACATAGTGGAATAATTAGCATTGATGAAAGAGGACCTAGCTGTTGTACTGTAGAGATAAATAGTCCTACACAAATGATAGTCCCACTTAAGACTAAAAAGAAAGTTCTTATAAGAGGTAATGATTTAAAGGTACTTGTATTACTAGCTAATGAAATACTTTTTGAGGGTCGTAAAAGGCTCCGGAATCTGGTTAGTAATATTGATAGCATTAAAGATTTTTGCTCTTGATCTTTTTTATATATGCATGGAGAGGTGTTTTTTCAAGGCATTTTTCTAAGCATAGGTTCAACTCTTTAAGCCGAGAACAGGTGGGTATGAATGCACCTGTTCTTTTGAGTGTAAATAAAAGCTCCATAAAGGGTCTGAGTTTAGGATCATTTGAAAATATCTCTTTTACTAAAGAAGTTTCCTTCATTGATGCGAGAAAGTTGGCAAGTAGAAGGCCTTTTTCCAGCTCAAGTGATTCGAGGCCATTCTTTTTTGCCTCATCGATCAACTTAGAGAGACATGGAGGCAAGTTATTTAGCAGATCTTTAGAGGATAGAGATATGTCCAGCGGCCCAAGATATTTTGAGGCTATATGCTTAGCTTTAGCCACTATTTCTTCATTTGAATTTAGTTCAGGTAATTCATTTACAATTTCCTTAAGTTTCTTTCTGATTATTTCTACTAACATAAGTTCAAGTCTTTTCCTATCAAGATATATCAGTCCTTTCTTAAGAAAAGAGTTTTGAAGTGCAAGCTCATTGGTATCGGAGGTTGCAATACCTCTAAGATATTCGCTTACAGGTATGGCTATATTTAGAACTCTGTTAGTCTTTTTGCCAGTTGCAATATCTATATACCAAGGAAAGCTTTCCTTTTTGTTTAAAATGGTGATCCCAAGTCCTTTACAAAGTTCAACGAGTGTATCGAAGCTTTCCTTTTTTAGGAAACTCCTTACTCTATTAACCTCAGCATCTATAATCTTTTCAAGTATTCTTATTCCTAAGTTTTTTGCAACAGTCATTGAAAGATAAAAGGAGCTTATTTCCTCAAAGAAAGTTTCTCCACTACTTTCTGGAGCTATTTTCTCTCTAAGAGATTCAGTAAACCTTTTTAAAGTAAGCTCTACAAGCCAAGGATCCCTTATTAGGACTGATATATCGGTTTCAATACCTAATTCCTTTCTTAAGACATCTTTTATGCTAACAATAAATGGATATTTCTTTGTGATTAGCAATATTCTGTCCCCCTGATAGATCCTTAAACATTACAACACTCTAAAAACCACTTATACTTATTCAAGGTATAAGAAATTTCATTCCCTTCATATTTCTTTCTAAAAAGGCAGAGGTGAAGAATGTGAGGCTTTCAAGAAAAATAGCTGAATGGGCATATTCTTTAGAGTATGATAGACTTCCTTCGAGTGTTGTTGAGGAGACGAAAAAAAGGGTTCTAGATGCTTTTGGTGTTGCTCTTGGTGCATTTAATGAAGAACCTGTTAAAATAGCTAGATGGATAGCGGAGTCCTCCTCAAGTTCAAGATTAGCAGCAACAATATGGGGGACTTTTAATAGGTCCTCAGCAGATCATGCTACATTTGCTAATGGGTGTGCTACAAGATATTTCGATTTCAATGATACATACCTTTCAAAAGAGGCTTTGCATCCAAGCGATGTAATTCCAGCGATTCTTGCCGCTGCAGAGATATCAGGGGCTGATGGTAAGAAAATAATCGAAGGGATAGTAGCTGCTTACGAGGTGGCCTGCAGGCTTGCTGATGCCTATAGCATAAGAGGAAGAGGATGGGATCATGTTGTTTATATAGCTGTTGCTTCAGCTGTGGGGGCCGCTAAGGTCTTAGACCTTGATATAGATAGAATAGAGCATGCTATAAATCATGCACTAAACAATAACTGGTCTTTGCGTCAGACAAGGGCTGGAGAGTTGAGTATGTGGAAAGGATGTGCAGCGGCTAATGCTTCAAGAAACGGAGTTTTTTCAACAATTTTGTCTTGGAGAGGAATGACAGGTCCAGCTCCCATTTTTGAAGGAGAGTTTGGGGTCTTTAATGTTGCTCTTTGTGGCGATAGGTTTGATCTGCCGCAAATGGGAGGAGAAGGTGATGCCTCATATAAGATATTGGAGACTAGTATAAAGTACTGGCCTGTTGAATATCATGCCATGAGTGCTGTTGAAGCAGCATTAGACATTGTTAACCAAGCTGGAAGGATAAATCCTGATGATGTAGAAAGTGTGAAATTAAAAACGTTTGATGTAGCTTACAAGATTATAATAAAAGATCCAGAGAAATGGGATCCTAAGACCAGAGAGACTGCAGATCATAGTATGCCTTATATAACAGCAGCAGCACTTATTGATGGGAAAGTATGGTTGGATACATTCAAAAAAGAAAGGTATTTGGCCGAGGATGTAAGAAAGATCATGAAAAAAATGAAGGTAGAAGTTGACCCAGAACATGATAAGCTTTATCCTAAGGGAATAAAGAATACTGTTATAGTCAGGATGAAGGATGGTAGAAAATTTGAGGCTTCATCGACATATCCACCAGGTCACTTCAAGAACCCTCTTGATAGAAAAGGTGTTGAAAAGAAGTTCTGGACTTTGGTTAGAAATGCCATAAGCGAAGATAATGCTAAGAAGGCCATCAATCTTGTTTGGAATTTAGAGAAAGTAGAATGTCCTGAGAAGCTTCTAAAGCTTTTGGTCATTGAGTAAGAATAGATAGATCATCGTCTTTATTTTCTTCCTTCAAACTTTATTTTTGTTGAATATGCTATCCAACCTCCTAAAATTCCAATGAAAAGGCCGAGAATAAAGAGCCCTACTTCTTTTATAGAGTATCTTTTGAGTTCAGTACTGATTTGAGCAAAGTTATTGCTAAGTATTTTATTATTGGTTTTAAAGTAATTAAGTTGGCCCTCTATTTCACCTATTTCCTTAGTAAGGTTATCACATTTTTTCTCAAAATTTGAAATCTTCTCATTAAGGTTCTTATTGATAGCCTTAAGTATGGTTAAGTTTTTGCTCATTTCGCCAAACTTGAATGTCTGATTTAGATCATAGTTGAAAACCTCTTTATTCCATGCGTAGTAGAAGTCATTGAGATTATATACAAAGATTGAAGCTGGATCAGGTGTGTATGCAATAATAATATTTAGATTAAGGCTTGTATTTTCCTTAGGTTTTAGATTAATAGGTTTATAAATTAGAATTCCTGAATAAAGAAAGAGCTTTTTAGGTTTTCCTTTTGTTCCTAAAGGACTTAAGAGCACCGATGAGAAGCCTGTTACCCCTTCAGGAGAGGAATTTATCGGCTTTAAGGCCATTATATAAATAGGAGAGGGACTTCCTCTAGGTGCATAAAGAAAGACCATTTTAACTTTGTTGTTTCTGATTATGTCACTTAAATTGTTAAGTGTGACAACTTTTATGCTTAAATTACCATCTTTCATCATCATAATTCCTTGAGTCCATCCACTTGCCCGAGTTTTGCATAGAGCAATACCTATTTCGGGTCCGTAAATCGTTCCGTTAACTTCTCTTCCTTTTAGTATGATATTATTATTTGACGGATTTATAAATGTGAGTGTAAGGTTTATTAAGGGATTATAGTAGTAAATAATCATTTTTATTTCAACCAGGAGAGGTTTTATGTCAGCTAAAGCTGGTGTACTTGGTACCAAAACTAGAACCATATGGTCATTAAATTTTTTTATCGATTTAACTTTCCATGGATAGAATGAAAGGCTTCCTGGATACGTAACATAATAGGTTTCATTCCCAAGTTTAACTTCATATTTATCATTTGTACTGTTTGTTGTTGCGAATAATAGTAGTGTGGGATATGATTTGAAACAGCTATCTAGATTGAGTACTTTATTACCATTTTTATAGACTATTTTGTCTATGGCTATACCTTTTGTTAAGTTCAAAGTTAGATTGTAGAATGGTGTCCAAACGTTTATCTCATTTCCTCCAACCTTATATCCGAAGTTCGCAGTCTGGGCTGTAACCTTTATAGTAGTGCTAAAAAGTATAATCAGTAATAGTAAAGAAAGTAACGTAAGCTTGATGTAACTTGTAGCTCTTCTCACTCTATCCTCCACCAGCACTTCACATCGATGTTACCAAAATAAAAGCATTGGAGGTTTAAAGTACCACTTTTTGGTAATTGAACAGAAAGAGATTATTGGAAATAAAGCTGGTTTTCTTAGAACTTTACACAAAAGACGATTATAACTCAGAGGCACTTTGTAACCTAGATGGGGGACAGTGCTATTGGTCTCAGCTCTCTGTGATGTGTGTAAAATCAGACCAGCTAGTATATATCAACCACATACAGGTAGAAAGCTTTGTCGGGAGTGTTTTATTAAAGATATAAGGAGCAGGATTATAAATGAAATAAATAAATGGAAGATGATAGATCCAGGCGATAACATACTTTTAGGTCTTAGCGGCGGAAAGGATAGTTATGTGCTCCTTGAAGTTCTCTCAGAGATATACAAGCCCTCAAGACTCTTTGCCGTATCTATAGTAGAAGGAATACCTAGATATAATAGAGAAGAAGATATCAATCGAATGAAGATCTTTGCAAAGGACAGAGGTGTAGATGTCATAGTTACTAGCATTAGAGAGTATGTAGGTCACAGCCTTTATGAAATAGTTGAAAGAGCACTAAAAAGAGGTGTAGGGGTATCTCCATGTACCTATTGTGGGATACTCAGAAGGAGAATCTTAAATTTCTATGCTAGAATTTATGGTGCCAGCAAAGTCGCCACAGCACATAATCTTGATGATGAGGCTCAGACAGCGGTTGTTAATATATTAAGAGGGGACTATGTGGGTCTTCTTAGGCTTCACCCATTAGCTCCTCCTGCCAGCAAAAAACTTGTAAGGAGAATTAAGCCATTAAGGAAAATATATGAATGGGAGACAACCACTTACACGTATATTAAGGGCTTTGGCTTTCAGGAAACAGAATGTATGTTCATAAGCATGATGCCAACACTAAGGGCAAGAGTTAGAGAAGCTCTTTATGAGCTTGAGTGGAAGAAACCAGGCTCTCTGCTCAGAATAATAGAGACTCTGGATATGCTTTTAGAAAACGAGGCTAAGAGGCTTACTACAGGAATCTTGAAGAACTGCAGAATATGTGGAGAACCAACAAGTCCTAAAAGGAAATTATGCAAGCTCTGTGAGCTGCTTAGAGAAGCTGGTATTCTTGAGGCTGTATATCAAGTCCCTCATCTAAGGGTTAGGTCTTTTTATTCTGAAGAGGAGATATAACCACAGCTTTTTCTGGTCCATTAGGTCCTGGTATCCATAGAAGTTTGGATTTTGCAACCTCTACTTTTCTGATCGTGTATATCTTTCTTGCAGCCGCATCTATTTCCTGAGCTAAACTACCTTCCTTATCGCTGAATATAATGCTCTGAATGAACTCATCTAAGGTATTTTCTTTAGCTCTCTTTTCGATAGTCTCCTGTATTTTCTTTCTTATTAGTTTTTTCTGACTTGTCTTGCATCTATATCGTGTAAACACCATTGCTGTAACTCTAAGGCCATATCCATCCTTTGTCCACACATTGAATATACCTGTTATCTTGCTGCTCTTTCTTCTTGTGAGGCTTCTCAGGTAATCTCTGAGAAGCTCATGTCCTTTGAATCTGGTATAGGCAGTATCTCCTTCAATTTTAGTTATTTGAAAGTAAAGTTTAATATGGACGTGTGCAAAGTCGCCTGTTATATCATAGAGAGTAGCTTCCATAATCCTACCTATTAGTTTCTCTGGCTGATCAGCTGGGGTTAGTCCTAGGGGAGTTTCCCCGAAGAGAGGTGGAGCTAAGACTGTATACCATTTCTTAAGTTTCCATGTATCCTTTACTGACGACCTACCTGGCACAGTACCTCGCCCGCAACTATAAGGCTATTTAACAGCAACCTATAAGCTCTCGCTTGTTGCGTCAACAATATTTAGGAAAATTTTTAATGATTGTAATATGTCATCTATTGTATTCCTTAGTCTCAAAAGCTCCTTAGAATTATTGCAGGTAAGATTTAGATCACAGATAAGTTCTTCGGCATGAAAATAACAGTTTATGCTCAAATTTTTGGGAGCAATTGCGTTCTCAGGCTGTATGGTCTTTAGCATCTCTTTGGCTAGACTAGACTTTATTTTTATCTTTGCTGAGCATGTCCCCAAGTTTATCACCAAACAATTAAATCCTCAGCTTTAAGAAAAACTGGTCAATATCGGCAGCTTTAGATTCAATAAGTTTTTTTGTTGAACCAATACCAAGGGCTTCATCTACTTGAAAAGGTGAAGCAAGGATTTCCTTCCCGGCCTCATAGGCTATTATTGATTCTTTATCAATAAGACCTAATAATTTAAGGGCTCTATATGTCAGGGTTAGAGAAAGTGAGGTGTCTGATATTGCAAATATTCTTAGCCACCCAGGTCCTTTTATCTTTCTTAGCCTGATGTTTGGAAGCTCTAATTTAGCATTTTTTGCCATTTGTCTCAAAAAAGACTCGACTATTGGATACTCATGTTCAAAGTCCATAAATGAGGCAAGGTAAATAAGAGGGTCCCTAAGAACCTCTGCAGAAGCTAAAAGTGCATCAGCGGCCATTCTGGGATCACCTGGATATTGAGGGAGGGTAAGTATACCACCGAAATACTCTGAAGGGTCTATCCTTCTTTTTGAAATTCCCTCTACGTTTTCCATAATTATCTTTGAAACCTTAGCTAACTCATCAGCATTTAGACTTGACGGAAGCCTCTCTGCTAACTCATCTTTGCCAGCATTTTCAAAGAGCTTTTTACAATTCTCTTCATCACCGGTTATGTAAGGATAGTAAGGGTTTATTGTTATTGATAGAGCTTTACAAAGGGTCAATTGATGTGGTTTGTATGCTTTAATGCTTGTCACCATTGAGATTCCATGTTCTGATAATGATTCCACTAGGATGGAATCAATACCATGGATTTTTCCTATTTTATCAACATAATTGGTTGAGTAAGTACCTATTAGGCTTAACAATTTAATGGTTTTAGGGCCTTTCCAGCCTTCGTTGATTAGAGAGAGAGCTATTGCAGAGGATAAACTTCCGTCGACTTCAATATAGGTAGCTCCAGGTGGTGGAGTGGGGAGCTTATCTTCATAAGAGATAGCCAGAAGGCAATCTGATACATCACTACTTTTATAGTTGACATTTAGATTCCCAATGAGTATAGTTGGGCCTTCTACAGTCTGAGGAAGTCTATATGTCACATTAAGCGATGATCTTATCCCTTCAGTAGATGCCCGGAATGCTAGAAGGGACGACGCCACAAGAGCATCAGGTGAAGGATAGGTATATATTTTTAGAATTCCTTCCTCAAGACCTCTTGAGAGACAATATGAAAGACTTCTTGTGAAGGCTTCTAAACGTCTATCTAACTCAGCGCTCCTCTGTAGTACTATTTTTAACAAGTTCTGGCACCAATTGTCTGTTAGCTATAAAAATTAAAGGCTTTAGGCTATCAAAGATCCTCCTAAAGGCCTTACTTTCACATGCCTTATAACATCTAGTTCTTCAAGTTCTCTTCGTACTTTGTCTGCATCTGTAATCTTTGCCTTAGTTATATCGCCTATTATTGTGCAACTGGCTATCTCAGCTCTAACTATGCTTGCACACTTTGAGGTTACAATATCAATTCCTAATTCTGCTAACTTGCTTGTAAGTTTTGCCAAGGCTCCAGTCACATCAGCTATATCTATTACAAATTCATATAGCTTTGAAACATCAGAGGATACAGGAGCCAAAACTATTTCTCTCCTGTCAATATCTGCAACAACAACTATAGTCATCCCAACATCTATTCCTAATGCCTCTCTTATGGTCTGAGGAATGGTTACTCTGCCTTTGGAGTCAACCCTTACTAATGATGTTAACTTTAGTGGCAAACCTCCTGAGGCGCCACTGCTCGACAACTTTTATCACCTTCTGAACACAGATCCAAAGAATTCTCCTGTTTTTCCACTATTTTAATGTTTCTTTTTTGAAAAACAAAGTAAAAATAAATGATAGCATCATTAGACTAATGTCCTTAAAGGTTCCCTGTCCAAGAAAACCTCTGTCTATGCCACATCTTAAAAGATCGAAACAGTATAATTTAAAGTTCAGCTATATTTGTGCTATGTACAGAGCCTGGGGGAATAGTGATGAAAAAGCTCTATAGAATTTACTATACTACATACTTTGATGAAAGACACAAAGATGTGATTAAGAAACTAAAGGAGTGTTATGGAGAGGTTATAGATCATCCGTCAAAGGTTCTACCAGAATTCAGATTTATCGAATTAATTGTAGATAAGAAAGGGCTTGAAAATGATATAAAGAATCTAGTTTCATCGATCATTGAGTCAAAGAACGTGAAGGTAGATTGGATAGATACAAGTAAGTAGAGCAATGACACTGGTGATAGCTTTGGGTAGAATACCTGAAACCCTCGCTAAGGAAAGATATGATCAATTTAGAATAGAAAGAGATGTAATGAGTTTTTGGGAAAAAAACGACATTTATGAAAAGGTTCAAAAGAAAAGTTTCAGTTCTCGAAGGAAGGTATATTTCTTAGATGGGCCGCCATATGCATCTTCTAATATTATACATCCAGGAACTGCATGGAATAAAGTAATTAAAGACGTTCTTTTACGTTATTATAGGATGATGGGCTTCTGGGTATGGGATAGACCAGGTTTTGATACACATGGGCTTCCAATAGAGATAAGTATAGAGAAGGAGTTTAATATAAACACGAAAAAAGATATATCCGAAAAGATAGGCATTGATAAGTTTGTTAACTCTTGCAGGAATTTTGCATACGAAAACATCAAAGCTATGATAAATCAGTTTAGGGAAATAGGAGTCTTTATGAATTGGGAAGACCCATATATCACATTCAGAAATGAATATGTGGAATCTGGCTGGTGGCTTCTTAAGAAGGCGTTTGAGAAAGGGCTTTTGAGTGAGGAGCTTTTAGTAGTTCACTGGTGTCCACGTTGTCAGACAACTCTAGCTGACTATGAGGTGTCTGAGTATAAAGAAATGGAGGATCCTTCTATATATGTAAAGTTTCCAGTTGCCAAAAGAGAGAACGAATACTTATTAGTATGGACAACGACCCCTTGGACCCTTCCAGCAAACATATTTGTTATGGCACATCCTGACATGGACTATGTTAAGGTTAAGGTAGGAAATAATACTTTGATATTAGCAAAAAAGAGATTGGAAGCTGTTATGAAAGATGTTGGAATAGATGAATACGAGATTCTTGAGGAGTTTAAGGGTTCAGAGCTTGAAGGGCTTGAATATAGGCATCCTCTTGACGATCTTGTAACTGTGCAGAGGGATCTATCTAAATATCATAAAGTTGTCATGGCACCTGAGGCTGTGACCCCTTATGAAGGAACAGGGCTGGTTCATTCAGCTCCTGGCCATGGAGATATTGACTTTGAGATAAATAAGAGGAAGGTTGGAGCCCCAGTTATCAGTCTTGTTGGAAACGATGGGAGAATGGTTGAGGGGGCTGGTAGATATGAGGGCCTTTACTTCAGAACCGAGGCAAATAAGGCGATAATAAACGATCTAAAGAAGAAGGGTTACTTGTTTTATGAAGGAAGAGTAGTTCACAGATACCCTGTCTGTTGGAGATGTAAGACCCCTCTTGTGTTAAGAGCCACTAGGCAGTGGATAATAAGGGTCTCAAAGATCAGGAAAGAACTTCTTAAGGAAGCCGAGAGCATAGAATGGAAACCTGCATGGGCCAAAACTAGGTTCTTAAATCTTATTAAGAACGTCAGAGACTGGGTCATAAGTCGTCAGAGATTCTGGGGGATACCTCTTCCAATATGGGTCTGCACGAAATGTGGCCATAAGGTAGTCATAGGTAGTGTTAATGAGCTTAAAAAGTATGGAGGCAAGATTCCAAAAGATCTTCACAGGCCTTGGATCGATGAAGTTAAACTGAAATGTCCTAAATGTGGAGGAGTCATGAAAAGGATTCCAGATGTTTTTGATGTATGGTTTGACAGTGGTATATCCTTTTATGCTAGTCTAGGTTATCCTAAAAACGAGGAGTTATGGAAGAGGTTAAACCCAGTCGACTTTATAGTTGAAGGTCATGACCAGATTAGGGGGTGGTTCTTCAGCTTATTGAGGAGTGGTGTAATAGGGTTTGGAAGGACTCCTTATAAAAAGGTATTAGTTCATGGATTTATGCTCGATGAAAAAGGTAGAGAGATGCATAAGAGCCTTGGTAATTATGTGGATTTCAATGAGCTTATATCAAAGGTACCAAGAGATGTCGTGAGACTTTGGCTCCTTCAAAACACAGTATGGGAAGATCTGAGGTTTTCTTGGAGAGAGCTTGATGAGATGAGAAGAGATTTTACTATTATGTGGAATATCTTTTCATTTGTTAGCATGTATATGGGCATAGATAAATTTGATCCCACAAAGGTTACAATAGAAGATTTAAAAGAACACCTCAAAATAGAAGATTTGTGGATGTTATCTAAAGTAAACTCGTTTTTAACTGAATACCATAAAACAATGAACAGTCTAGAGGTTCATGAGGCTGCTAGGCTCATTAGGAGGTTTATAGTTGAAGATGTTAGTAGGTGGTACCTCAGACTGATAAGACGAAGAGTATGGGTAGAGGAAGATACACTAGATAAAAAAGCAGCATATGTAACTCTATACTATGTCATCAGAAGATGGCTTTTGGCGGCTGCTCCTTTTATACCATTTTTCACTGAGTATATTTACCAAAAGATTTTCAAGGAATGTGAAGAGAGTGAGGAAAGCATACATTTAGAGAAAATTCCAGAGTCAGAACCTAGATTTGTCAACAAGAAATTAGAGAGATTAATGGATATAGCTAAAGATATTGTAGAGACTATAAACTCTATAAGGATGGAGGCAGGCATAAAGATAAGAAGACCCCTCAAAAGGGCAATGATAATTCCAAAGGATGATGTGGTTAAAGAGGTGATCGCAAAGCTGCTGGATATCATTAAGTCTCAGACAAATGTTAAAGATATTGTTATTGAAAGAACCGAGACGCTAAGAAGGCTCAAAATCTATAAAGTGGAACCTGTTTTAAAAGAAATAGGTCCTACATTTAAAAGAGATTCACCTCTAGTTCTAGAGGTAATTAAAAAAAGACAATCAGAGATAGCTAAGGAGATCATTTCCAAAGGATCCTACAGTATAGAGGTCGAAGGAAAGAGATTGAGAATAGAAAAAAGGCATGTTAAGATACTTGCTGAGTATCCTGACTGGCTTAAGGTTAAGGAAAGTAAGCAAGGTCTTATAGGCTTGGATATAAGGGTTTCCAGAATGGAAGAACTGGAAGGTTTAGCTAGAGACTTGGTAAGAAGAGTACAATTTATGAGAAAGGAAGCCAACCTCGATATAAACGACTATGTAGATTTATGGATTGTGACTAGAGATAAAGATCTTTTAGAAGCAATAGATCAATTTGAGGAATATATTAAATATGAAACTAGAGCAAAGAATTTGTTCTTGAAAAGTCCTAGTAAGAAGGCTTTCATAAAGGAGTGGATGATTGAGGATAAGAAAATAGCTTTGGCAATAAGAAGATCCTCTTGATATGTTCCATTTACATTTTTATTCCGTTCTTTAAATAATCTTAATTGGTTTGAGCGCTATCGGTGATTTGGCTTGAATAGGGACAAGCTAGTGGGTTCAGGGTTACTTGTTCTGGCAATAGTTGTGATAATAGTATATACATGGATATTGTTCCGGCCTCCAAGGCCACATTGGGATATATATCTATTAAAAATAACAGGCTTTGTCGCTGTAGTGGGGGTTTTTGGGATACTTGGATGGATAGGATACACTCTTGCAACAACACCTCCTCCAAAGCCTGTTGAAGAAATAGAGAAAGAGCTAGAGGATGAGCTAAAGAAGTTAGAGAAAGAGCTAGGAGAAGAAAAAGAGAAGAAAGGTGAAGAGTCTTCAGAAGAGTCATCAAAAAAGGCATCTAATGAAGGTTCAGAAGGATCTTAGGAAGGTCCTAGATTTATATCGTATTACGCTTAAGTTTTTCTACCCTGAGGTAGCAGATGATTGAAGAATAATGCTGGTAAAAATGAGTATATAGTTTTGCCTAGTGAGCTTCATTCATTTATATATTGCCCAAGATATTATTTTTTCGAAAGGTACATGCCCCACAAGCTGTCTTTAAAGGAAAAAATACGCCTCGTTTTAGGGAGAATATTTCACATGTTCTATGGTCTTCTTGACAAATTTAGGGGTTATAGTGTTGAAAGCCCCATAGTGGTTTCAGTAGGTAACGTTAAAATAGTTGGAAGACCTGATTCATATAGGATTGATAGAAACTATTTAGAAGTTATTGAGAGAAAAAGCGGAAGAGGTCCTAGAAGAGGTGCATGGTTAAGTGATGTAGTTCAGGCATCAACCTATGCATTTGCTCTTTCATATAGTATACAGGAAAACATAACTGCCAAGGTGATTATTAGGTATAGAAATAGAGCAGTAAGTTATGCTTTTGACAGCGATCTAGCCAACACAGTTTTAAAAGCTATAGAGGATTTGATCCTGGTTAAATATTATGGTATATTACCGGCTTCAAACCCTGGTAAAAGATGTGAAAAATGTCCTTTTAAGAAATTATGTGATCTTCTTGAAAAAGATCCTATTCTTAAGGATTTTCGAGAAAATCTATTAGAGCCAGGAGACTGGATAGCTCATGAGAAAGCTCCTTACATTAAGGAGGATGCCTTAAATAAAAGGGGTAGTTTAGTCGATGGGCATCGAGAAAGATCTGATAGCAAAGAAGATTGAGGAAATATATGGAGATGTCATAAGAAAAAGAAAGCCTGTAAGAGAACCTGGCATAGCCGTGAAAACTCTTGAGAAAGAGTACAAGCTTATTGTTGATGAGAGATTGGTCACGATAGTGTTTGCAGCATTCATGAACGGTAGGCCTGTACTCTTTGAAGGTCCTCCTGGGACAGGAAAAACTGAGATAGGTGAAGCTTTGCTTGAACTTTGGGCAGGAAGGAATCCCTTTGTTCTTCCTTGTAGTGAAAATTATGATGAGTACAAGGTTATAGGGGATTTTCATCCACTTATGGCAATGAAAGAGGGCTTTAACGAAAAAAGCTTTATTCCAAGACCCCTTCTAGCGGCCTTAATACTTGATACAGGTGTCCTTGTTGACGAGATAAGGAGAAGTAGTGAGGAGTTTCAGAATATGCTTCTTGATATAATAGATAAGAGAAGAATAATAGTCCCTGAACTAAAAAGGGTCTTTAGAGCTAGGGGTGTAGGTTTCCAGATAATACTTACAAGTAATCCAGAGGATATTGCTCAAAATGAGTTGAGTGATGCATTCTTAAGAAGAACAACAAGGATTAAATTTGACTATCCTACTAAGGACGTTGAAATGAAAATAATAAGAATGAGAAGTAACACAAGTCCTCATCTTTCCTCAAATACAATAGACTTAATGCTTGAAGCCATAGAAAAGCTGAGAAAGCTAGGTTTAAGTCATAAGCCCGGAACAGCAGAGGCCGTAGCTTGGTCCAATATGTCACAGTCGATAGCAAAGCTGAGAGGAAGTACTGTTGTGCTAATTGAGGATGTTGTGGAAGCAGCAATGAGTATCCTTGCTAAGAGAAGTGAGGATGAAGAAATTATTATGGATGTAATAAAGGAGGTATTTGGAATTGAAATTAGTTAAAGTAGAAAATATCATAGAAAGATTGCCTATCATCGCTGAAACTCTTAGGAGATCTGGAGTAAGTGTGGGAACAAGTCAGCTTGTAGAGACAGCAAAAATCCTGAAAAGTTATTCGGTTTTAAGAAAAACTGAGAGTCTAGAATTAGACGAGATAAAATTTATATTATCAGGTACTCTTGCCCTTAATAAAGTCGAAGAAAAAATCCTAGTCAATGTCTTGGAAAGCTTGCTTTATATTGGAATGCAAGAAGAGAATTTCAGAAGGTTGATGAATGAGATTGATGAAAGCTTCAGGCTTCTTAAAATAAAACCAGGCCAAAGGGTTACCAAGAAGATGTTATTTGGAAATGGCAGAAATAAGAAGGAAAGAGTGGCGACATATTTAAAGCTGAGGAATATAGGCTTAATTTACGGAAAGCCTAGTAATGAAAAGGTAGCTGATTGGCAGAGATTATTGGAGATAACGAGGTCTTTAGCAAAGAAAGGCTTTTCTTCTCTAAATGAAGTTATAAGCTCGTATAAAAATCTCAATGACGAAGAGATTGTTCTTGGAGCAGAATCTAGTACTAACTTTAATGAATTTCTAAGCGAGATTACAAATAAAAGACTAGTCAAGTTAGGAAAAAAAGCTATAAGGAATAGTGATAAAAGACTTCTTTCTTCGATAGCTGAAGAGCTGAACAGAAGAATAATGAAAGGTTCTATGGTCAAGGATAAAACAGTCATGCTCATTCTTAACAAAGCTGGCATTGCTACAGAGGTCCATATCAGAAAAATTGCTTTAAAGGATCCTAAGAGCCTAGCTGATAGTAACATATCCTTAGATGAGAAGTTAAAAATAATAAACTCGCTTCCCGAGGAAAAGGCTGCTGAAGCATTTGCAAAAGTACTGAAAAAACTAAAGAATGAAGACGATATAGACAGTATAGTTTCAGAAGTTGATCCCTCATTGCTATGGGCTGTGAGGACCAATCCTTACAGAGGTAAGAAGGCCGAGCTTCTTTCTGCGGCTATAGATGCTGCAATAGGGCTAAGGGAATCACTTCTTTATGCAGAAACTGGTAATGAAGGAAGATCGGAAATGGCCCTTTATCTTGCAGAGAGGAGTCTTAAAAAAGTTCAGAAACTAAATGGTGTCAAGATAGGCAATTTGACTCCAAACACGGTCAGAGCCATGGCTACCTTAGCAAAGAATACAGTATCTGCTCTGGAAGTCAAGGGTGAAATTAATGATCTATTAGAAAAGATATTAATAAAACTTCCAATAAGCCAGGGCTTGATTCTTCTTAGAGGTCTTTATAAGAAAGCTGATCCGTTAACGAAGAAATACCTCATCAAGGTAGCTGCAAACTATCTCTATAGATTTTCCAGTAGAGAAGGTCTAAGGCTCTTGCCAAGAAAGGAACTATCTTTGGCAGGACATGGCAAAGTACATGTAAAGTATAGCGTTCTAAGGCTTGCTAGGTATTCGGAAGATCCGTTAGTATACATAAGGAAGCTTAAGTCCAGAAGTGTGAGCCTGGCTTTGGATCTTAGTGGTTCTATGTTGGAGTTTAGTATGTGGGCTTTGTCTGTAGCAATGCTTTTTGTAAGAAACATTGAAAAATTAACTTTATTCAGTCATGAAATCAAGACTATAAAAGGCCCTTTCAATAAATCAGGGTTAGCAGAACTTCTTCTCTCATTAGAATTCAAGGGATATACTGACCTGTTTAATGCTATCGTTGAGGCTTGTGATTCTCATTCAAAAAAGGTCATTGTCGTGAGTGACATAAAGCAAACTGTAAAAAGTGGTAATCCTATTGATGCGATAAAGAACTGCAAGAAAGGTACAAGGCTCTTGATCATAACGCCTCCTAACTACGACATAAATTTAGCTTATGAATTCGAACTGGCTGGTGTAAAGATTTTAGTTGCTTATAGGCCACAGGCTATAGCAAGAGAAGTATTGAGACTTTTGGTTAGATAAATTGCTGTTTCAGTTTTTGTTTTTCATGTTTTCTAATCCTAAAGACAACAATATCAGCATCTAAGTTCTTAGGCGGTTTGTAGGACTTTCGGTAATTTTCACCGAAAGTAGTAATTATTTTTAGATTAGAACAAGATTATGTTTCAGATCCGACCAACAATCTTAATAAAGGTTCTAGACTAGTGCTTTTCTGGGCAGACAAGGTGTCGCTGCCAATGTCTAGGCTTACAGGAGGGGATCTAGAGTTTGCCTGAAATACTTGATGAAATTCCACCGGAATGGAAGAGGTTCCGATATCGTGGCAAGACTTTAGAGGAGTTACTTTCAATGGGTTTAGAGGATCTGGCTAAGCTCTTTCCAGCTAGACAGAGAAGAAGTGTTCTCAGAGGCTTTACACCAGCTCAGAGGAGGCTTCTAGCTAAGGTAAGAAAGGCTAAGAAAAAGTATGTATCCGGGAAGGTGAAGAAACTCCCTGTTATAAAGACCCACGTAAGGGATATGGTTATATTACCTGAAATGATAGGTCTTACCATAGCTGTCTATAATGGAAGAGAATTTGTGCCAGTAAAGGTAAATCCATGGATGATAGGTCATTACTTAGGTGAATTCAGCCTGACTGTTAAGATAGTTCAGCATGGAGAACCAGGTCTAAAGGCTACCAGAAGTAGCTTACATATAGGAAAGTAGAGAGGTGTGATGTTTCATGCCAAGATGGGGCTATTCAATGAAATTTAGAGATGAGAGTAATATGGCTAAGGCAATGTTATGGGATGTACCTGTGCATCCTAAAGTTATGAGAGAGGTAGCTGAGGCTATAAAAGGTATGAAGGTAGATAAGGCTAAGAAGTTTTTACAGGCCGTGATTGAAAAAAGAGAAGCGGTACCTTTCAGAAAAGCTCATAGAAAACAGGCTCACAGAAGAGGTCTAGCAGACAGATGGGGCTGGCCAGCAGGACGTTATCCAGTAAAAGCAGCGAGGTATATGTTGAGGCTTTTAGATAATGTTGAGAATAATGCTGAAGATAAGGGGCTAGATCCTGATAGGTTAAGAATAGTTATGGTTGCAGCACATAAAGGGATGGTTTTAAAGAGATGGATGCCCAGGGCTTTTGGTAGAACGACTCCAAAGAACAAGATTAGAAGTCATGTTGAGATAATAGTAAGAGAGGAGTGAGGTAGAGAACATTGGGCAGGATAATTAGGCTATTCCTGGAACAGGGTCTTCTTAGGGCTAAAATAGATGAATATTTGGCTCAGAACTTTTATGCAGCTGGTTACAGTGGTGTGAATATTATAAAAACAGGTTTAGGAACTAGAATTCATATATATGCGGAGAGGCCAGCACTCATTATTGGGAGGAGAGGGTCAACAATAAAAAGACTCCAGCAGGTATTTGAAACTGTTTTCGGTATCGAAAGTCCTCAGATAGCAGTTTCTCAGCCAGAAAACCCAGAGCTGGATGCTAGGGTTCAAGCTTTCAGAATGGTAAGGGCTTTAGAAATGGGCTATCATTTTAGAAGAGTTGCCTTTGCTGCTCTTAGGCGTATAATGGCCAATGGTGCGGTTGGTGTTGAAATAAAACTTGCTGGAAAATTGAGAAGAGAAAGAGCCCGTTTTGAGAAGTACAGGGCAGGGAAGGTTTACAAAACTGGGCAAATAGTTGATGAGCTTGTCGATAGGGCATCAGCCCAGGCTTTGCTTCCTAAAGGAGTAATAGGTGTCGAGGTGGTAATAGTTAAATCAGGCGAGCCAGGAGATTATATAAGAATAAAGAGTCCTGAAGAAGTGGAGGATATAGTTAGAAGAATAAGAGAAGAGATGAGCACTGCTACAGAAGAGGGGAATGAAGAAAATAAGGAAGATCATGAGCTTGAGACTTTAGAAGTTAAAGAGGTGGATGAAGGTGGCAAAGTACAAGGTTAGGATTTCAGATCTTAGAGAGATGAGCTTGAACGATAGGAAAAAGTTGTTAGATGAGTGGAGAAGGGAGCTTGTTACATTGCGATATAAAGCTTCAACAGGGGCTTTGGATAACCCAGGAAAGCTAAGAGAATTTAGAAAGAATATAGCTAGGCTATTAACTATTATTAGAGAGGAAGAGTTAAGTTCTAAGGAAAAAAGATGAAAAGAAAACCTACAAACCTTAAGTACCATGAATTAATAGGGCTTAAAGTAAAGATTCTAAGAGGTCTAGATTCTTCCCTAGAAGGGCTAGAGGGTATTGTCTTATGGGAAACTACAAGGTCGTTTATTTTACAAAGATTAGATAATGGGAGGAGGATAACGATTCTAAAGGCAGGTTCGATTTTTTGCTTTGAGCTTTATGATAGAAAAGTTGAAATAATGGGGGAGGATCTGTTAGGTAATCCTGCGGATAGAGCAAAAAAGTTATTTCGGGTTTTGTCAAGATACTAGAATATTGCTCTAGTGGTTGTCCAAGCTTATTAGCTTGGATCCATCTTTCATAATTAGTAAGAGGAGTTTGAGACGACATCAATGTTTAAAATTATATCTCTATTTTGACTGGATCCAAAACTAATTAAAACAGTTAAAAGTACTGTGAGAGGAGGAATGCTTTAGGTGATGTGGGTGTGCCAGCATTAAATAAGGTAAAGAAGAAAGTAAAGAATTTGAAGATATCAGGAATAAGCCCTCCAGAGAAGGTCTGTGACGACCCCAATTGTCCTTGGCATGGGACATTAAGAGTTAGGGGGGTAATTTTTGAAGGAATAATAGAGAAATTTAGAGCTCATAGAACTGCCATCGTTAGGTATGATTATATCTATTATGCGAAGAAGTATAAAAGGTATGAAAAGAGAAGCAGGAAGGTACATGCACACGTGCCACCCTGTATAAATGTAAAAGATGGCGATGTTGTTGTAGTAGGAGAAACAAGGCCTATATCAAAGACGGTTAAGTTTGTGGTATTAGGTGTGAAGAGGGAGGCTAGTAGCTAGAGATCCAATTATTAAATCTCTGGAGGAATGCTAGCATGTATGGGTTGCAGGGGGTTTAAGGGTTGCCCAAAAAGAAGAAATATGGTGCAGTACTGTCGCGCTTTGGTGTTAATACAGGTCTTCAAGTAGGTAGTTACGTTGGTGTTGCAGATAATAGTGGGGCAAAAGAAGTCATGGTTATAAACGTTCCTCTTTATAAAACTAGGTTAAGGGAGTTATCAAAGGCTGGTGTAGGCGATCTAGTAGTTGTTACTGTAAAGAAAGGAACACCTCAGGTTAGAAGGCAGGTTTCTTATGCTGTGGTTGTACGTCAAAGAAGGCCTTTCAGAAGGTCTGATGGGACCTGGGTTGCTTTTGAGGATAATGCAGTTGTTCTGATAAATCCTGACGGAACACCCAAGGGTAGCGAAATAAGAGGGCCTGTTGCAAGAGAGGCCGCTGAAAGATGGCCTAGAATAGCAAAAATGGCAACTATGATTGTATGAGGTGGTAATGATTGGCTAGGCTTTCATTAAGTAAACAACCTAGGAAACAAAGAAAGGCATTATATAATGCTTCTTTACACATAAGACAAAAGCTTATGTCTGCACCTCTAAGCCCTGAATTAAGAGACAGGTTTGGTGTCAGAAATTTACCAATACATAATGGAGACAAGGTAATTATTATGAGGGGGGACTTTAAAGGTCATGAAGGTAAAGTGGTTAAAGTTGATCTGAGAGATCTCAGGGTTTATGTTGAAGGTGCTACAATAAAGAGAGCAGATGCCACTCCCGTGTTTAAACCTATACATCCTTCAAATGTCATGATTATTGAATTAAATTTAAAGGATCCTTGGAGAAGAAGAATCCTTGAAAGACGTGGAGCCAAAGTAGAAGAGGTTGAAAAAGTGATAGAGGAGGAGGTCGCCTCTGAGGAATCTGAAAAGGTATCTGAGAAAGAAGAAGAAAAGGAAGAAGTCTCAGAGGGCTCTTCTAGCACTCCAGGATCTGTTCCTTCACAGGAAGGGGTTCAATCTGAAAAAGCTGATATAGGAGGTGAAGAGTGATGGCCAGAATGGGAGGTCAAAAAAGACTTAAGGCACTGGCTGCACCGACTTTTTGGCCTATTTTAAGAAAGAAATATAAATGGACCGTAAAGCCTAGACCTGGACCACATGTAGCTGAACTAAGTCTTCCTCTTTTACTAGTTATCAGAGATGTTCTTGGTTATGCAAAGACAGCTAGAGAGGCTAGAAAGCTTATAGCTCAAGGCAGCTTTAAGGTCGATGGGCGTATCAGAAAAGATTATAAGTTTCCTATCGGTCTTATGGACATAATAGAGGTAATTGATTCTGGTGAAAGATATAGATTTGTTCCATATCCTGTCTCTTTCTTTAAGTTACATCCGTTACCTAAGAATGAACCTAATGTGAAGCCTGTTAGAATAGAAAATAAGACAACTGTAAAAGGAGGTCATATTCAACTGAATCTTCAGGACGGAAGAAATCAGATAATTAAAGTTAAAGATTCTAAAAAACCTGTAGAGGACAACTACAAAACTTTAGATACAGTTGTCTTAAGAGTTCCAGAGCAGAAGATAGTCAATCATATACCCTTTTCAGAAGGATCTTTGGTTATAGTATTTGCTGGAAGAAACGTTGGAAGGGTAGGTATAATAAGAAATATCCAGAGAGGATGGGGTTGGCAGAGAAGCCTGGTAACTCTTGAAGATAAAGAGGGTAATCTATTTCAAACAGTGCTTAGCTATGTTCTAGTTATAGGTAAAGACAAGCCTGTTATAAGTCTTCCGAAGGGTGCTTGGAAATGAACGTGCAAGAATTTTTAGATGTTAATGTTAAGGATTTAAAAGAAAAAACTTCGTTGCCAGAAGAGAAAATAAAGGAGATTGTGGAAATGTGGTCCAAGAGTCCAATGTTAATACCAAGAATAGTAAAGGTTACCGTAAATATGAGTTTGGGTGAAGGTGGAGAGAGGTTAGCTAAGGCAGCAAAGGTTCTTGAGGAGATTACTGGTCAAAAACCCATCTTTAGAAAGGCTAAGAGAACCATAAGGGCTTTTGGAATCAGAAAAGGCGAGAACATAGCAGTGATGGTAACTTTGAGGAAAGAAAAGGCTATAGAGTTTCTAAATAAAGCATTTGAAGCTGTTGGAAGGAGGATTAAGACATCAAGTATTGATGCTCATGGGAATGTGTCCTTTGGAATAGAAGAACATATACTGATTCCTGGTGTAAAATACGATCCAGAAATAGGAATTCTAGGTATGGATGTGGCAATAACTGTTGAGAGGCCAGGATATAGGATAGCAAGAAGAAAGAGAACAAAAAGGGAACATATACCCGAAAGGCACAGAGTAAAACCTGAAGAAACGATGATTCTATTAAGTCAGCTCCTAGGCGTAACTTGGGTGGGGAGGTGAAGAAAAGATGGCCAAGTACAGGCCTCCTAAACCTAGGCTGATGGGAAGAGGAGCCCAGAAGTGTCAGAGATGTGGGACTAGGGATGCAGTAATACAGAAATATGGTCTGTATTTATGTAGGCAGTGCTTCAGAGAGGTTGCTGAGCTATTAGGATTTAAGAAGTATAGGTGAGTTAGAGAATGGTTATGCTAGATACATTGGCAAATGCACTGGCTACGATATATAATGCTGAGACAAGGGGCAAGAAGGAAGCTGTAATTATGCCAGCATCGAAGTTGATACTTGCAGTTTTAGGTGTTCTTCATAGAGAAGGCTATCTAGGTAATTATGAATATATAGATGATGGCAGATGGGGAAAGATCAGAGTAGAGCTTCTAGGAAGGATAAATAAGGTAGGTGTAATTAAGCCAAGATTTCCAGTAAGTTATAGAGAGCTCGAGAAGATGCCTGAATGGTTAAGAAAGTATTTGGCAAGTAGGGACATAGGCCTGTTAATAATCTCGACAAGTAAGGGAGTTATGAGTCATAGAGAGGCAATACGACATAGAATAGGAGGTATGCTCTTAGCTTTTGTGTATTGATTATTTATGAGTTCAATCAGAATTCGTATTACTACATTTGATTCTGTTTATGTTTGTTATTCTTTGGTGTCCGTTTTGAGTCTCTTATGACACTCTCAGATCGCTACCTTTATCAACCCAGAGATGCAGGTGGCTTAATGGAGGCAAGGAAAGTAGCGGCACTGGGGTGCAAGGATTGGCGAAGGACGTCCATGTGATCAAAGAAGTTGAAATTCCTAATGGAGTTGAAATTAAAATAGAGGATGCAAAAGTTACAGTTAAAGGTCCAAAGGGAACATTAGAGAGAGATTTTTCGCATGCAAAAGGAATAGTCATGAGTGTCATAAATAATAAGTTTGTTGTAGAAGCTTACTTTGCTAACACTAGAAAAAGGGCATTAGTCGGAACAATAGCTGCACATGTAAGAAATATGATTCTAGGTGTCACAAGAGGATTTAGATATAAATTAAAGATAATCTATAGTCACTTCCCGCTTAGTGTGAGTATTAAAGGAAACAAGGTTATAGTGTCAAATTTCTTAGGTGAAAGGTCATCAAGGATCGCTGACATAATGCCAGGTGTTAAAGTGAAGGTTCAAGGTCAGGATATTTTTGTAGAAGGAATTGACATAGAGAAAGTAGCCCAGACAGCAGCAAATATAGAGAGGGCAACCAAGATTAAAGATCTAGATAGGAGAAAATTTATGGATGGCATTTATATTTATGCCAGAGAGGTGATTGAGTGATGTCTAATAACATAAAGAGAGAAGAGATTTTGAAAATGTTACGAAAGAAAAGGGCCATGCAAAGAAGAATGAGGATGATAAGAAATAGTAGGCCTAGATTTTTAAGATACCTCTCATGGAGGTTTTGGAAATTTGGAAGACATGAATATTGGAGGAAACCTAAGGGAAATGACAATAAAATGAGGTTCCAGCTTAAAGGATATCCTCCAGTAGTCAAAATAGGATATGGTAGTCCTGAGGAAATTCGATATCTACATCCTAGTGGGCTCAGGCCAGTGATTATTTCAAATGCCAAGGAGCTTGAGCTTCTAGATCCCAAAAAACATATTATATATGTTGCCTCTGCAGTAGGTCTTAGGAAGCGTATAGAGATAGTTAGGGTTGCTCAGGAAAAGGGGTTTAGAATAGCTAATGCGGGGGTTGTCTAGAGATGGACTATAGGCTTCAACGTAAGCTTGCTGCAGAGATACTTGGTGTGGGTGAAAATAGGATCTGGATCAATCCAGATCCTGATAATGAGGAAGAGATTAGTCAAGCTATTACAAAGAAAGATGTGATGGCATTAATAAATAAGGGCCTTATAAAGGTTTTGCCGAAGAAAGGCAATTCTCATAGATGGTTAGAGAGAAGGAGACAAAGAACCAAGGGGAGGAGAAGAGGGCCAGGAAAGAGAAAAGGGCCTGCATCAGCTAGGAACGACCCTAAGAGAGAGTGGATATATAGAATAAGGAAAATGAGAAGATATCTAAGATGGCTAAGAGATCATGATCTCATAGACAGAAGGGCATATAGACAGTTATATAGATGGGCAAAGGGAGGAATGTTCAGGAACTTTTCAGCATTAAAGAGATACATAGAAGAAAATAATCTAGTTGATAAGGAGAAGGCCAGGGTTTAGGTGACGAAAATGGGTAAAGGACCACGATATAGAGTTCCTTGGAGAAGAAGAAGAGAAGGGAAGACAAACTATTATAAGAGAATAAAGCTAATACTTTCTGGGAAACCTAGATTCGTTGTAAGGAAGACAAACAAGTATATTATAGTCCAGGTGTCTGAGGCAAGAATAGAAGGAGATAGAACTATTACCGTTGCTCATAGTAGAGAGCTCGCGAAGCTCTATGGTTGGAAAGCTGGTACAAAGAACACTAGTGCTGCTTACCTAACGGGATTTCTGGCAGGTTTAAGGGCCTTAAAAGTTGGTGTAAAGGAGGCAGTTCTGGACATAGGAATTGTTAGACCAAAGAAAGGTTCACGTACATTTTCAGCTTTAAAAGGAGGAATTGATGCTGGTCTTTCTATACCACATTCTGAGGAAATCCTTCCCTCTGAGGAAAGAATAAAGGGGTTACATATAGCCGAGTGGGCGAGAAAACTCTCTGAGGAAAACCCAGAAAGGTATAAGAGGCTGTTTTCTAAGTATCTTGATGTAGGTCTTAAGCCTGAGGACTTACCAAAGCACTTTGAAGAGGTGCTAAATAAAATAAGGGATGATTACAAGGATGTTATTGGTAACTTAAAGGAGGTTTGATTAATTATGAGTTCTCAGGGGATGGCATTAGAGGAATGGGAACCTAGGACAAGAGTTGGTAAGCTCGTTAAAGAGGGAAAGATAACAAGTATTGATGAGATTTTCAAAAGAAATCTTCCAATACTAGAGCCTGAAATAGTTGATATGCTTTTACCTGATTTGGATCATGAGGTTATTGATGTAACTATAGTGCAGAAAATGACAGATGCTGGTCGAATAACAAGATATAGGGCCGTTGTTATCTTAGGAAATCGTGATGGTTATGTTGGATTAGGTAAAGGTAAGGCTAGGCAGTTCAGATTTGCGATAGAGAAGGCTCTCAGAAATGCTAAACTAAATCTAGTACCTATTCGAAGAGGCTGTGGTAGTTGGGAGTGTAGCTGCGGCGAGCCTCATAGTGTGCCTTTTATGGTTAGAGGAAAAAGTGGAAGTGTCGAGGTAATATTAAAGCCCGCTCCTAAGGGAACAGGTCTAGTTGCTGGAGAGGTTGCAAAGAAAGTTCTTAGGATGGCTGGAATTAGGGATATATGGACATTTACAAAGGGTGAAACCAGAACAAGCTACAACTTTGCAAGGGCCACTTACCTAGCCCTTAGGGCCACTTACAAGTTTGTAACACCTCTCGATTGGCAAAGAACTTAAAGGGGGTCCTTTTTATGGTGCTCTACATTATAATAAGGATACGAGGCACAGCAGATGTAAGGCCTGAGGTTAAGAGTACCTTAAGCATGTTAAGGTTAAGGCAAAAATTTGCTGCATCGCTATATTCCAGTAACCTTCCAGGTATAAACGGAATGCTCAGAACTATTGAGAATTGGGCCACATGGGGTGAGATAGAACTAGATTCTTTAGAGGAGCTTTTAAGAAAACGAGGAAGGTTATTGGGTGACAAGCCTATAACAGATGACTGGGTTAAAGAAAAGTTAAATCTTCCTGGAATAAAAGAACTCGCTGAAAATCTTCTAAATGAGGAAATCATGTACCATAAGTTAGAGCATATTGGGGTTAAACCTTTCTTCAGGCTTCATCCACCCAAAGGTGGATTTAAGGGAAGCATAAAGAAGCACTATAAAGCTGGAGGAGAGCTAGGTTATAGAGGGAAAGCTATAAACAATTTGGTAAGGAAAATGATATGAGGTGTTCTTGATGGTAGTTAGAAGGAGAAGAAAGTCAAGGAAATTAAGAGGTAGAACCAGGACTATGGGTTGGGGGAGGATAGGACAGCATAGGAAATCTGGCAGTAGAGGGGGTAAAGGAGCAGCGGGTATGAACAAACACAGATGGACTTGGGTAATTAAATATGCTCCAACATGGTTTGGTAAGCATGGATTTAATCCTCCCAGGATAAGGGTCGGATATCAGCCAAGAGCTATCAACGTTGGAGAGGTTGAAGAGCTTACAGAAAGGTTAAAGATCTCTGGAAATATTAAAGTAGAAGATGGCAAACCCGTTGTAGATTTAGTGTCAGCAGGATATCATAAGCTTTTGGGTAGAGGGAGTTTAAAGACTGCACTAAAAATAATGGTTCCTTTTGCCAGTGAAGAAGCAAAAAGAAAGGTCAAAGAAGCTGGAGGTATTTTGGTGATAACAGGAACTAAAGAAGAAGACAATAATAAAAGAAAATAAATAAAAATAGAGGTTATGGCTAAAAAGTCTTTTTACTTTCTGCAGCGAACTTCCATAGGTTCGTATTTGAGTCCTGAAGGTCCAACATACTTTTCTGTAGGTCTTATGAGCCTGTTGTTCTCTACCTGTTCAATGTAGTGTGTGGTCCAACCCACAATCCTGCCCATAGCAAATATTGGTGTATACATTGGTATTGGTATTCTAAGCTGGTAATAGAGTACACCAGTATAGAAGTCTATGTTCGCAGGAAGCTTCTTCTCTCTCCACATGACTTCTTCAGATTTTCTCATTATTTTGAGCCACCAATCGCCATCCTTTAGTTGCTTTATGAACTTTGCAGCTACATCTGTCCTGGGGTCATGGATCTTGTAAACTCTATGTCCAAAGCCCATTATTCTTTCTTTCTTAGCAAGCTTCTCAAGTATGTACTCTTCGATATATCCTTCTAGAGGTTTGCCTGCAGCATCAGCCTTAGCCTTGGCGTCTAGAAGCATTTCTATGGCTCTCTCGTTGGCACCTCCATGAAGAGGTCCTTTGAGGGCGCCTATTCCACCGGCAATAGCTGAGTATATATCACTCAGGGTACTGGCTATCACTCTAACCGTGAAAGTACTTGCATTAAATCCATGGTCCATATAGAGGACTAGTGTTGATTCAAAAGCTCTTGCTTCGAGATCACTTGGCATCTTCCCGATTATCATCCTTAAGACATCCTTTCCATGGCTAAGGTCTGGATCAGGCCTTACTATAGTTCCCTCATTGGCTAGATGCCAACCAGCTGTAAAGATAACTGGAAGCTGAGCAATTAATCTTAGAGCATGATCATGCAGAAAGTCGTCATTAAAGCTCCAGTCTGTACCATAATACTGGCCTAACAGAGTAACACCGTAAGCTCCATAGTACATTGGATGTGTTTTTGGTACGTATCTTAGGGCATCTAATACTTTTTCTGGTATCTGTCCTCTGTAGGTGTCTATTTTCTTTTTTATCTCCTTGTATTCTTCTTCGCAAGGAAGTTTGCCATAAAGGAAAAGGTGGGCGGCTTCATAGAAATCTGCATGCTCACCTATATCGGCTATTGTGTATCCTCTGTAAATGGTATGTTCACCTTTGGGATCTACACCGCTTATTGTTGTTGTATCAGGTACAACACTGTAAAGCCCCTTAGGGACAACTATTAATTTTCCTAAAGGACCTTCCTCCTCTTTACATGCGATCTCTTTCGACAAAGGAGTTCCCCCAAGTTTTTTCTTCATATCTATTTAGATTTCTGTCCTCTTTAATATCTTTTAAAATGTCTTAAAGCAAATAGAATTTTTTCACTTAAAATAAATACTAGAATTTTCTTTGAGCAAAATCCTGTTAATATTTTTTATGTAGATTTATTTATATACTAAGCTGTTAATCAGAAGCCAAGGTGATGTTTATGAACCAAGAGACCATAGATTTTGATTATTTTAAGAAGGTAAAGTTAAAAATAGGTAAGGTCATTCAGGCAGAGAAAGTGCCCAAGAGCAAAAAACTCATAAAGTTAGTTGTTGATGTTGGTGATGAAAAGAGGCAAATAATTGCAGGTTTGGCACCTTGGTATTCTCCAGAGGAATTCATCGGTAAATATATCATAGTAGTTTCAAATCTAGAGCCAAGAAAACTTATGGGTTTAGAAAGTCAGGGAATGCTTCTAGCAACTTGCAGTGAGGAAGGAAAGAAGAAAAGGCCTGTTCTTTTAACTGTCGAGGATGAGGTAACTCCCGGGGCAAGTGTTTGTTAGAGCCAGCAAAGTGGTTCATTGTTTGGAATTGCTCAGTTCTTAGTGCAGTGTATTCATATAGCTTATTTTTATAAAAGTTTTTTATCGAGTTCAAGTCTGGGGCGTAGAGTTTGAGTGGTATAGAAAAATATGACGTAGTAATTGTTGGATTAGGACCTGCTGGAGCGACTCTTTCTTATTTTTTAGGTAAGACAGATCTGAAGGTTATAGGTATAGATATGGTTTCTTGGACTCAGGTTTGGGGAAAGCCTTGTGGAGATGCTATAGGAGCTCATCATTTCGAAGAAATAGGCCTACCTGAGCCTAGAGGTAGCGAATTACGGAAGAGGGTTGACGGTATATTAATATACAGTCCTAGCGAAGAACATATTGTTAAGGTTGACGGTAAAGGTTATATGATTGATAGGGGGGAGTTGGGCAGAAGGGTAATTAGTGACGCACAGAAAATGGGAGTGACTGTTAGGCTTAGAACCCAAGCTTTAAGACCCTATTTTGAGGGAAATTCCCTCAAGGGGGTTATGGTAAGAGATCTTGACAAGGGTAAACCTTATGTGATAGAGGCTAAAGTTGTTGTTGATGCGACTGGAAATAGTGGGGTTATAAGAAGAAGATTGCCAGAGGAATGGCCTGTTAATGAAAAACTTAAATCTACGGATTCAAACATAGCTTATAGAGAGGTCATAGAACTTGAGGACAATATTGAGAGACCCAATTACATAAGAATATATCTCAACAAAGAGATAGCACCTGGAGGATATTGGTGGTTCTTTCCAGAGGGTAACAATGTGGTAAATACAGGTTTGGGCATTCAGGGAGGTAGAGGATATAAACTCCCAACTGAACTGTTCAAAGAAAAACTAATGAATAGACCAGAGTTTGTTAGAAAGGTTGTTAAGGTATATAGGGCAGGAGGATCTACAGTACCTACGAGGAGACCAGCGAATACCTTGGTTTGGCATAACTTTATAGGGATAGGAGATAATGCCTTTACAGTAAATCCAGTCCACGGAGGAGGTATGGGCTACGCATTTTACTCCGCATATTTGGCTAGCAAAGTTATACTTAGGGCATTTGAAACTGGAGATTTTACTGCAAAAGGCCTTTGGGATTTAAATCTATCATATATGAGAACTTTAGGATCTAAGCAGGCATCTCTAGACATCTTCAGGATGTTCCTTCAGGAACTTAGTAATGAGGAGATAGAGTTTGGTATAAAGAATAGAATAATGGATGCCAGAGGGGCTTATGAGACGAGTGTTACAGGGGAACTGAAAGCGAATCTAGGATTGCTTGATAAACTTGCAGTTGTCCTTAGAGGAATAAAGAAGCCTTTACTTCTTTTGAAATTGGCTAAGGTGGCTGATTATATGAAGAAGGCTAAAGAACATTATCTTAAATACCCTGATGACCCAACAGCTCTAAATAGATGGATCTTTGAATTGAATAAGATTTATGAAAACTTCAAGAGGGATATCGGTGTTACTTTTTAGATGAAAACGTAGGGATGTTTTTAAGCCTCTTTACCATAACATAAGCATCTTCTCCATCCATATAATACCTCTTTATTATTCTCGCCTTTCTAAAGCCATATTTTTCATACAATCTTATAGCAGGTTTATTGGTTATTCTGACCTCTAGATACATAGACTCTGCATCATAGATCTCTTTAGATATCCTAATACTTTTCTCTAAAAGTCTACTTCCTATACCTCTTCTTCTATATTCCTCTAATACTGCTATTGAAACTAAGTGTCCTACTTTCCCATAGTAGCCTTTAGCCAAAAAAGACTTTATTGGATCCAACAGGGTATTTATTAGGCTTCTTACGTTATCTCTTTTTTCAAATTCATTATCTAAACCTAAAAGGACCAAATCACTGGACGTCTCTATTCTTGTCATTGCGTATCCTACGAGTTTGCCATCAACTTCGGCTACAAAAAAAGTCTCGGGCCAATTTTTTAAGATATGGAGATAGAATCCATACCAGTAGTTTTCTGGTAAGCTTCTCATATTGATCTCCATAACGATGGGTATATCTATCTCAGTGGCCTTTCTTATGAGTATATTCTTTTCTTGGGTCATATTATGGCCACACCCTTAAACATCATATCCTTTTTAGGTGTAGTTACGTTTGCATGCTTAAATCCTTTTTAAATAGAACTGTGTAATGGAACTCTTTAATATAAGGTTTCATGACAAAAAACTAATGGGTTATTGATTTTGGTTCACCCAGTTGAACACATTAGAGGTTCGATATCAAAGTACCTTTCTGATAAGTGTATAGTTTTAGGTATAGCAGGTAGTGTCGCAGCATATAAGGCTATTGATACTGCTAGGTGGCTAATCAGAAGAGGTGCCAGGGTAATCCCTGTTTTGACAAGAGTTTCACAAGAGCTTTTGGGGGCTAAACTTCTCAAATGGGCAACTGGCGAGAATCCTATAGAAAAATTGAGCGGTAGTGTCGAGCATATAGACTTGGCTGAAGAGTGCGATGCTATGCTCATAGCACCTGCAACACTCTCTACAATATCCAAGATAGCTTATGGAATAGCTGACAGTACAGTGGCATTGATTGCAATCTCTGTTGTGGGGATGAAAAAGCCTTTAATCATAGTCCCTGCAATGCATAGTAACATGTTATCTACGCTTCAATATGAACATTCCATAACTACCCTCAAAAGAATGGGGATAACAATAATTCCCCCAGAAATAGCAGAGGGCGTAGCTAAATATCCAGATCCTACCTTTGTTGCAAGGTTAACGGCAGCAGTAACTTTGAGAGGAAGAGACCTTGATGGTTCGAAGATAATTGTAACTGCTGGAGCTAGCAGGGAGTGGTTTGATCCAGTAAGGTTTATCTCTAATCCAAGTAGCGGAAAAATGGGACTTGAGTTAGCTTTAGAGGCTTATGCACGGGGTGCTGAAGTATATCTCCTTTATGGGAGTTTGCTATCTGAGCCGCCTCATGTATTTAAAAATTATTACTGTGAGACCACAGAGAGGTTTGCTGAGGTCATGAAATCTCTTACTGAAGTGGAGAAGTTTGATGCTATTATATCAGCAGCTGCATTAGCGGATTTTAAGCCAGAAGAGGTTAAGAATGAGAAAATAAGAAGTGGAGCAAATATTGATGTAAGGCTTGTTCCAACTCCTAAGGTCTTAAGGGCCATAGTGAGTAGACCTAAGGTTCTTGTCGGGTTTGCCGCTGAAACGGTCAATAGTTACGAAGAGCTAGAAAAAGAGGCATTAAATAAGATGAACAGATACGGTCTAGATTTAATTGTTGCAAACTTTGTTGGAAGAAAATCCTCGGGTTTTGGTAGCGATTATATAGAAGGATTGTTAATGTCTAGGGAGAAGGGGGTTAGTAAAAAGTTTAGGAGAATGCTTAAAGAGGAGGTCTCTAGGGTAGTTATTGATGAAGTTGCAAGCCTAATTAAAGGTGAAGGGATTTGAAGAAAGTTTCGCTTAATGACGTTATAAGACTTGATTATAATGTTGTCGAAAAAGAAATAGAAGGATTCCTAGCAGGGATCCTAAAAGATACCAAAGCTAGGGGTTATGTCATAGGTCTCAGTGGTGGTGTGGATTCAAGCGTCTCTGTAACATTAGCTGCTAAAGCAGTAGGAAAGGACAGAGTTTTAGGTCTTATTATGCCCGATCACGAGGTCACACCTGAGGTTGACATAAATGATGCTAAGGATATTGTAAATCTTTTAGGAATAAAAATGCAAATTATCGATATAACACCCATAATTAAAACATTCATTTCCTCATTACCAATATATGAAGGTGAAGGTAGTGACAGACTTCCAGTAGGAAACCTTAGAGTTAGAACAAGAATGTCTCTACTTTATTACTATGCAAACAAATATAATTATTTAGTATTGGGAACTACTGATCGTAGTGAGTGGTATATAGGTTATTTCACAAAATATGGTGATGGTGCCGTCGACATAGAGCCTATAATAATCCTATATAAAAGCCAGGTTAGGAGATTGGGGGTGAAGTTAGGTCTTCCTGAAAGGATTGCATTGAAGCCTAGTAGTCCTAGAATGTGGCCAGGACATACTGCTGAGAGTGAGCTTGGGGTCTCTTATAATGATGTTGATACGGTTCTTTATGCATTACATGACCTAGGTCTTGAGCCTGAAGATATACCTGAGGCTACAGGTTTGGAAATGGAAGTTGTTAGAAAGGTCCTTGAGCTTGAGAAGAAGAGCAGACACAAAAGAAGTCCTCCGTTACAATTGGGTCTGGAGGTAATTAAGAGGGCAATGGAAAGGGAGAGAAGTTGAAAAATGGATGTATATGTGTTAGTGTACCTCATCATGTAACGGCATTTTTCATTCCTAGATATACAGGGGAGCTGAAGACGTCAGGTTCTTATGGAGTCGGAGTTATCGTAGGCCCTGAGGGTAAGGTATGTCTGGGCAAAGGAGAGGAACCCACAATGGATCCTCTAAGGGAAGTTAGCAATGAGCTTGGAATGTCAAAATGTAAATTTACGTTAAAGGATCCATTGCCTCATAGTGTTGGATATGCTTCTAGTGCAGTAATGGCCATAGGGGGATCCTTGGCTATAGCTTATAAAAATAATATTCCTTTTGATAGAGCCTTAGAGATTGCCCATATTTCTGAAATAAAATCTAAGACAGGTCTTGGAGATGTCCAGGCAATAGCCTCAAATCCTTTAGGCGAAGGCATAGTAATTAGGATAAAGCCTGGAGCTCCTCATCTCGGTTTAACGGAAACGATATTTATGCCTGGAACTGTTTCCATACTTGGTATTGACCTTGGGAAGATGAATACTAGAGAACTTTTGTCAGTATATGATATAAAAGAGGCTATAGAGGCAAGAGATTTTCTAAACAAATTACTTGATGAACCAACATTCGAGAGGTTTATCTTCTTAGCAACAGAATTTACAAAAAAGCTTTCACTTCTAAGGAGAACAACAGGAAACGATAATTTAGAATCCATTATAAGTAGTACACCTGGTATAATAGGGTATTATGTAAAGAAGAAAGTTGTAATAATTTTTGTTGAGAGAGATAGGGTCAGAGATGCAATTGACTACATTTCAAAAAATAAACTAAAGATAAGAATACTTGAAAGAAGAACAGATGGAATTAAGTTCCGAGAAGGCGGGTGCTGATTATTGAAGGGGTTTAGAATACCTAAGTCTCACCCCAGATATCATAGCTTAATTATAAGAGAGAGAATTGTTGACGGTTTTAGGAAAGGTATGGTTGTACCTGAAGGACTTATAGCTCATGGAAGAGGAGAGGCTTTTGATTATCTGTTGGGTGAAAAAACTCATGATTTTGCATTGATGTCGATAAAAGCGACTATAGCCTATGTCCTTTTGGCAGAAAAACCGATAATTTCTGTTAATGGAAATCTTGCTGCATTAGCTGGAAAAGAGATTGTCATGCTTTCAGATATTTTAGATATTCCAATAGAGGTTAATCTTTTCTATAGAACTGAGGAGAGGATAAAAATAATAGAGGAATATCTTAAGAATTTGGGGGCTAAGAAAGTTTTTGGAAGCAACTGCAAAAAAACGCATATATCTGGCCTAGAGAGTCCTAGAGGTATAGTCTGTGTTGATGGAATATACTCTGCAGATTTTGTTCTTCTGGGCATAGAGGATGGTGATAGAACAGAGGCTTTAAGAAGAGTAGGTAAAAGAGTAGCTGTTATAGATCTCAATCCTTTTTCAAGAACAGCTCAGATGGCAGATATAACTATAGTGGATGAGGCCACTAGAGCCTTAAAGAGGGCTGTAGAGATAGCAATGGAACTTAAGAATTTAGACGAGAATAAGCTTAGGGAAATAGCTGAAAATTATGACAATAGAAAGGTTCTTTCAGGAGCATTTGAGGCAATATTAAATAGGCTTAATGATGCAAGAAAGAGAGGGTTAATAATTAGCTTTTCTCGAGAGCTTGGACTCTAACTTTATTCCTTCGAGCTCGCTTTTCTCTCTTTTTTGTCTTCTTAATAAAACTACTTTTTCTGCTAGCCCAAGTATTTCCTCTGCCAAAGAAATTTCAGTAGAAAGTTCATCAGGAAATTCCTCTGTAGCACTTTCCAGAAAGCTAACTACCTTAGGAAGTCTCAAGAAAATAATGTCATTAAGTATCTTTGATGGCAGTCTTATTCCTCTTTGTACTCTCTTTAATTTTAACAGGATAGTCTCTGGATCCAAGGCATAGAATTGAAGTCTCAAAAGTCTTGCTCTTGGAGGTAATGACGAAAGTTCCTCAACACTTCTACCTTCGTATTCTGCTATAACTTCTTCAGCTGCCTCTAGATCAATTATTTTCCACCAATGCTGGTTACTGGACTTATACGTTGTTTCAATGATCTCATATTCCCTCTCGAGGCGAGATAAAAGTAATGCTGGGTTATATTTTAAACCGTAAAAGGCTAGCCTCCGCTTGACATCTTTATAGCTAAAGTCTCCTAATGCCCCCCTCCCCCAGTTTTCTTTGTATGATTCAAGAATTGCTTTCAGAACATAATAGCCCCTCTCACCATAAATATTGATGAATTCTCTTAGATCCTTTTCTGACATATTCTTGGTCACCCAGGGGAGGGTCTCACCTGAATAATATGTAAAGGTTAGAGATTTTGGATATATTCTTGGTCAGGAGAAGGGGACTGGTTCGTTTGGACAAAAAAGTTTATGCCATAAGGATGGAAAAGGTTAAGAAGATTATAGGGAAGAAGGTAATACTTAAAGAAATAAACTTGGGAATAGAAAGAGGAACTGTTCATGTTCTTGCTGGTCCTAATGGTGCTGGGAAAACTACAACCCTCAGAGTTATGTTGGGTCTCTTAAAGGCTGATGACGGTAGGATAAAGGTTCTTGGAGCTAGTCCTGGAGATTCTCATTGGAGTAAGGTCAGGAGGCTTATAGGTTATCTTCCTGAAGATGCCAGCCTTTATGATAGACTTACTGGCATTGAGAACTTATACTATTATGCAATGCTTTATACTGGAGGTAAGAGAGAGGAGGCATTAGAACTTGTCAGAAATGGAGCTAAGATATCTGGTCTTTCAAAAAATGTGCTTGAAAAAAGAACTGGCGGGTATAGTAAGGGTATGAAGAGAAGATTGCTTATAGCAAGAACACTGATGCATAAACCCTTGCTAGCTGTGCTTGATGAGCCAACTTCGGGGCTTGACATAAGATCCGCTATAAATGTTCGCAGGCTACTAAGAGATCTTGCCCGAGAAGGTTCAACTCTTATAGTAACTACGCATAACCTTTTAGAAGCCCAATACATAGCAGATCAGGTCTCATTTATAGATAGAGGTAAAGTTGTATGTACATGTAATGTCAACGAAGCTCTTGACATGTTTAATGCCAACAATTTAGAGGAAGCGTTTATAAGAGCCACAGAGGGTCCAAGAAATGAGCATTAGGATAATAGCCTGGAAGGAAATTATAGATCTTATTAGGGATAGGAGAACCCTAGCAGCTACAGTACTTTTGCCACTTTTTGGTATGCCTGCCTTGGCTTTAGTTGCCGGAGCTTTGGCCTCAGTTCAGCTGGTTCACGTTTATGTTGCGTATTCTGAGGTCCAGAGCAAAAGCATAGCTGAAAAAATAGCCTCACAAACTATAATCAAGTTAAGGTCACAGGGCCTTAAGGCCCAAGTTATTGTAGGCCCTCCTCTTAAGAACCTGACCAATATAGATGTCTATCTGTTGCTTCCTAAAGGTTTCTACGAGAACTTGACATCTATTGGAAGACCGGTAAACGTTTACCTTAGGGTTCTTGTAGGTAGCGTTAGTGCGAGCACCGCAAGAAATGTGATTAAAGGTGTACTTAATGACTTGTCTTGGGGTTTAGCCTATAAGAGAGTTGAAAAATTGGCTCAAAGAGCTAACATAACGCTTAATCCTTGGAATGTTCTTGTTCCTGTTAGGGTGATTGAAGGTTTTTATAGGCCTGGAGGGGCTCCAGCCCCATCAACACAGGCTGAAGTGGCAACCACTGCCAGATTTATAGAGCTAGGTCTCTTCTTTGTAGTCAATCCAGCTATAGTTTACATAACTGATGCAATATTAGGTGAGAAGGAGAGGAAGACCATAGAGAGCCTTCTTATGACCCCGACATCGACTTGGAAGCTCCTTGCAGGCAAGCTAGTTGCCTCTAGTCTAATAGGTTTTGTCGCTGCCATGGCCGATACAGCAGGCTTACTAGTGTATTTCATGTTGCTTGCAAGGACAGGGCTAAAAATCACCTTGGGTCTTATTGCTCTTCACGCAACTACAAGTGCAATACTTGTCTTCATGACTGCTTCTACGGTAATACCGTTTGTTGCAAGAAGTCAAAGTGTGAGAGCTGGTCAGAGCATAGCTGTCATCTTCACATCTTTAGCTGCTGTAATATATTTTGCAGCACTCTTGGTTGATCTTTCAAAGTTACCTCTTATGGTAAAGGTTGTTCTCTACTCAATACCTTTTACACATGCAGCTTTGGCGATTCATTATTATATTTTGGGGATGAAGCTTAGAACTCTCCTACATGAGCTTATTATGCTTGCCTTTACAGCAGCATCTCTCTTTGCGGGAGCAAAAACTTTCAGTTCAGAAAAGCTGATACTCTATGAGAGATAATTGGCTGACAATGGGTAGGATAGGTTGTTGTCCATGCCCATTAGTAAGGGTTTCAATCTTTAGGTTGAGGTTTCTCTCTTCCCTTCATAGCTCTCTTAAACTCTTTTGCAAAAATTATTGCCCCATCTTTCCATCCTTTTTCAGCAATAGCCTTGGTAACCCTGACCCAGTCTACATAATAAACTATTATTATGAGCAAAACTGTTAGGGCCGCATATATTGAGGTGGTTACCCCCCAGAATACAGGGCTATGGGAGCCTTCAGTTGATATAGATGAAGTTACATATTTGGCCAGCCAAGAAGCACTTGACGAAATCCCAGTAACTATTCCTGTGAGTATGACCTTACCCATAGTAACCCCTAAGAGAAAGGTAGAGAACTTGAATCCTGCAGTTCCAAGAGGAATGTAGACAACATCATCAGGAAGAGGAGTTGCAGCAAAGACTATGACCAGGGCCAAAATACTTGTCTTAGAGTTTTGTAGAATTTTTCTCATGTTTTCTCTCTTTTCTTTCTTCATAAACTTTCTTCCAAAAACATCAGAGGCAATAAACACCATAGACTTTCCAAATCCAGCCCCAATTCCAGCTGAGAGAGTAAGGAGAACTATATCCCAGATGTTGTTTGTAACAGCTGAGGCTATGGCTAGAAACGCTAGATAGATCGCAGGGAAGAATGGAATTAAATTGGTGAAAAATGCAGCAAAAAAGAACCCTCCATAGCTATAGCTTGATGAGAGACCTTCTATAAACTCTTTAAGAGATTCTGTAATACCTGCAAGAGCTACCAAATCAATGATTCACCTCGGGGTTCCTGCTCGCTCCAGACCGTCCTCATTTTCTCAGCACGTCCCTGCTTCGACATCCCCCATTATGTCAATAATAGCTATTTACAAAAAGTTATAGGCTTATCTTAAGACTTTTTGTCAAGGTGATTTTTTGTCCTCAATAGAAGTCTTTGAAAGGTTTGCAGAAAAATACGATACCTGGTATAGGAAAAATACCATAACAGCGCATAACGAGCTAAGAATAATAAAATGCATGATTAAGGGAAGGCCAAGGCCTTGTGTAGAGATAGGTTCTGGTAGTGGATATTTTACAAGGGAAGTTGGTTGTGACCTTGGTATAGATCCCAGTTTGTCAATGCTAAGAATTGCAAGAGGCAGAGGAGTGGAGTCTGTTGCTGCAGTTGGGGAAGATATTCCATTAAAGGATAAAAGTGTGGGTACGGTATTAATGATTGTAACTCTTTGTTTCTTGGATAATCCTATGAGAGTTCTCTCTGAGATCAGAAGAATAGTTAGGCAAGATGGTTTATTTATAGTTTGTATAGTTCCTAGAGAAAGTTGGTGGAGTAGGTTTTATTTAAGGCTTTCAATAGCAGGTAATCCTTTTTATAAGGTAGCTAGATTTTATTTCGTTAATGAGATGGTAGATTTGGTTAAGAACTTTGGATTTAGATATATAAGAAGCTTGGCAACACTAGGTTATAGGCCTTGGAATAGACCCAGGCCTGAAAGGCCTAAATCTTTTGAGGGAAAAGAGGGATTTGTTTGTGTGGAGTTTGGAGGATGAAGAGGCTCGAAAGGGCAGAGATTTTTCTAATGAAGATCAATGAAGAGCCCGCGCAGGGCAGACTCCTTAGATAATTAAAATTATTTAGTTTTACCTGTAGACATGTTATCACGAGCCCTAGGGCTACCCGCGGCTTCCCGGCGGCGGCGCGGGGACCACTTGGGGCAAAGCCCCAAGGATGAGTCTCTCAGCCTCCAGTCGCGGGTACATCTGCTGATTTTTATGATAGTTCAATAAGACAATGTCATTAGCCTTAGTAGGGTCTTTCAACACCTTGTGATTGATTTTATTAATAGCACAGATGTATCAACGAAAACAAAAAGGTACAGGCACCCCTAATCAGTAATAGGCTGTTAGTGATATAGAACTCTTAACGAAGGCACTATAAACATCTATCTTAGTAAGAGATTTTCAAAAAACAAATTTCTTTCATCTATAAGCACTTTACGAAGACAGTAGCTTAGTTCGTAGCCCATGTAATAGGAAATCACTTAATGATGTTCGTTACCATAGGGACTAGAAGGGCTTTTTTTGCTGTTTCGATCTTTTTAAAAATACGGTAGATAAGATTGGACTTCAGACAGGCAAGATGGGATGAACCTATCATTTTTGAACTAGGCCATACAGGAAGAAAAGGAATTATAATTCCTGAAGTTGAAGATGAAATAAAAAAAGCAGTTGGGAACATCATAATTCCTGAAGAGGTCCTTAGGAAGAGTCTTCCAAGGCTTCCAGAGCTAAGCGAGGTCGAAGTTGCCAGACATTTTATGAGACTATCTGAAATGTCTTATGGAATAGACTCTGGACCTGTTCCCCTTGGAAGCTGTACAATGAAATATAATCCAAAGCTTATGTTAAAGTATACTGAAGATTCTAGAATAACTCTTCTCCATCCTTTGCAGGATGAGGAAACTGTTCAGGGAATTTTGGAAATCATGTACAACCTTCAGAAATGGTTAGCAAACATTATTGGTATGGATGTCTGCACGTTACATCCGGCTGCTGGAGCTCAAGGAGAGTTTACTGGAATAGTAACTATTAGAAGATATCATGACCTTAAAGGGCAAGAGTATAAAGATGAAATTGTAGTTCCAGATAGTGCACATGGTACGAATCCAGCAAGTGCTTCAATGGGGGGCTTCAAGGTTATTGAGATACCTACTTTTCATGATGGAAATGTTGATATTGAGGCGCTTGAAGCTGCTATAAACAAGAGGACCGCTGGTCTAATGCTCACAAACCCAAGCACTTTGGGGCTCTTTGAGGAAAATATATTAACTATGGAAAAACTTGTCCACAAAGTTGATGGTCTCCTGTACTATGATGGGGCAAATTTAAATGGAATAATGGGATATGCAAGACCAGGAGACATGGGATTTGACATAGCTCATATAAATATTCACAAGACTTTTTCTTCTCCACATGGTGGAGGGGGTCCAGGAGCCGGTCCTGTCTGTGTTAAGAATAGAATTGTTAAAAACGATATAAGGCTTAGTGACATAATTCCCGGTCCTTTAGTTATCAAAGGCAAAAATGGTAATTATAGGATTTATATGCCAAAATATTCGCCAGGCAGACTCAGAGCTTTTTATGCAAATATAGGCCCTCTTATATGGGGCTTTCTTTATATCCTTGCATTAGGGTCCAAAGGACTCAAGGAAGTTACAGAGACTGCTGTTCTTAATACAAACTATTTTATGAAGCTCCTGAAAAAACTTGGAGCTAAGGGTTACTCTCTAACTCATGGCCAGGGAAGATTTAGAAAACATGAGACTGTGTTAAGTGCGGAGCCCTTAAAGAAAGAAACAGGAGTTACTGCCGAAGATATAGCTAAAGGTCTCCTTGATAGAGGATTTTATGCTCCAACGATATATTTTCCGTTAATAGTCCCTGAAGCTTTGATGATAGAGTTTACCGATACAGAAACGAAGGAAAACTTAGAAGCGTATGCCAAGGCTTTAGCTGACATAGAAAAGGAGGCAAGGAGGAATCCCTTAAAGGTCAAGTCAAGACCTCTTAATGTCGGTGTAAGAAGAATAGATAATGTGAAAGCAAACCATCCAAGGACAGTCACTCCTTCATGGCGTGTTAAAGTGCTCAGAGATAAAGGGGTTATAGATTCATTAAAGTAATTCTTTATTTTTAAAGTACAATCTAGTTAAACTACTTTTCTAAATTTAGTTAATTTTTTAGCCTAATATCGTAACTGAAAATTCATGAATGGAGGTATAGTGGCGAGAAAAGCCAACAATGGTGACAATCATGAACAATGACGATGGTAATAGCAACGGTTCATTGATGAGATCATTATCTAAATTAGCTTACTCTGAAAGATGGTTAGTTATCTCAACAGTAATAGGTCTTGGGGCTGGATACTTTGCATATGCCTTCTATCTACTTTTACATTACACAGAGGGATTTATTGCTTGGCTTTTAGGGATAAATAATAAACCATTTTCATTTCTCTATGACATAGCACTTGCTGCAGTAGAACATGGAATGAAGAATCCACTTGTTATAGTCCTTGTTGTTGCAGGAGCCGCGATAAGCTCCTATCTTGTCTATAAATATGCTCCTGAGGCCGAGGGGCATGGAACTGATGCTGCAATAAGTGCCTTCCATAAGAGGGCTGCAATAATCACATTAAAGGTCCCGTTAATCAAGGCAGCTGCATCAGCTGCAACAATAGGCTTTGGTGGTAGTGGTGGGGTTGAGGGTCCAAGTGCCCAGATGGGTGCTGGAATTGCTTCAGTCTTAGCAAGGAAAATTCTTAAACTGCCTTTTCAAGCAAGAAGGATAGCACTTGTCTCAGGAATAGCTGCTGCTCTCTCTGTTCTCTTCAGAGCTCCTATAGGAACTGCTCTCTTTGCTGTCGAGGTTCTATATAGAAGGGACTTTGAAGCTCAAGCCTTTATACCAGCAGTAATAGCTTCAAGCGTTGCATACGCAGCAACAGCTCCTCTATATCATTTTAAGCCTCTTCTACCAGAAATTCATGAAAATCTTGCGGTACTCTACAGTCCAAGAGGTTTGATTGCACTCATAATAATGGGAGCTTTTATAGCTCCCTTCTCACTCTTTTACGTGAAACTGTTTTACAAGGTCAGGGACACATTTGACGGCTTAGTTAAGAGAGGTATGACTGTGTATGCAAAACCGATTATAGGAGGCCTTGTAACTGGTATAATTGCTCTATGGGTACCCCATGTCCTGGGTCCTGGAAAAGGTCTTCTCTCTCATTTTCTTGAATTCAGCGAAGTAGGGAAACTTGGATATTTCAAGCTCTTTGGTCTTCCTCTTTGGCTTTCATTATTAGCAATAGGAGTACTGAAGATAACAGCCACGAGCTTTTCGATAGGATCTGGTGGTAGTGGTGGTGTTTTTGCACCAAGTATACTGGCTGGTGCGCTTGTTGGTGCTAGCTATGGCTATCTTATAGGTTATAAGATAGCTCCAATAAGTCCTACTGTTTATGCATATATAGGTATGGCTGTCTTCTTTGGGGCTGCAGCAAATGTCCCCTTTGCGACATCGATAATGGTTGCTGAAATGGGTAGGAATTATCTTCTCATAGTTCCATCCCTAATAGGGGCAATAGTTGCCAGAGAGCTTACAGGAGAATATAGCATTTATGAATCTCAGCTAAAGGAGAGACTTCGTACTGAGATTGTTGGAGCTGAGGGCCTCTTGAATATTATAAAGTCTAAAGGACTTAAGATAGACTTGCTTGCAAAACATCTTGTGAATCGCAGAGTAAGACCTGTTACTGAAGATTCCCTTCTTGTTGATGCAATTGAAGATTTGACAAGACACAGAGTAAGGGCTGTTCCTGTTGTCGACAAGAAGGGAATGTTGGTGGCTGTCATAGATGAAGGTGATTTACCTTCAATGCTTCATATACTAGAAAGACAACCAGAGATAACAGTTGGATTCATACAGCTTAAGAGTCCTCCAACGGTTTCAGGTGATACACCAGTGGATCAAGTCCTGGAAGAGATGATAAATTATGGAACTGATTATGTCATTGTTACCGAGGACAACAAATATATTGGTATAGTTACTGTTGAAGATGTTATACTATCACTTTCCCATATAGTGCATGAACAACTGGCAAGCCTAAAAGTTTAGACACAGTTTCTGTTTTATAATCTTTCAAGCCTCTTCAGATTCTATTGTATTTTCAAATTTATAAAGAATTATTGATAATGATTTCTATCTAAGTAATGATATTGCCTGCTCCCCGATAAGTGGGATTAAGGTTTAGAGAAAGATAAATTGGTTGCAGAGACATAAAAGGCCTTAAGAAAGAAAACGGTTTACTTTGTCCTTTAATACTTATCTACAAAATTCATCCCATCCATGTTTTCCTATAAGTGGAACAAATATTACATCAATATCTCTTCTTATTTTAACTCTTTCGCCTTGTTCCTTTTCAATAACAACAAGGTTCTGCTCCCACTTCGAACCTATCGGAATGACCATTATACCTCCTGGCTTAAGTTGGTCTAAAAGAGGTTCTGGTATATCTGGAGCTGCAGCCGTTACTATTATTCTATCATAAGGTGCTTCATCCTTAAATCCTTCTGTTCCATCACCAACAATGACTGTAACCCTATTCGAATATCCTGCTTTACTAAGATTTCTTATTGCGAGTTTAGCAAGTTCGGGTATTCTCTCCACAGAAAATACATGGCCCCAGAACTTCTTTTGTATTTTGTCAGGAGCTACTACCTCTGCCAACACAGCTGCTTGATATCCACTACCAGTTCCTATCTCCAAAACCTTGTGACCGACTTCAGCCTTGAGGAGCTCTGTCATATAAGCAACTATACTTGGAGCACTTATTGTCTGTCCATGTCCTATGGGTAAAGGTCTGTCGCTATAGGAAAGATTCCTATATTCTTCTGTGACAAAGAGTTCTCGAGGGACTTTCAACATAGCTTTTTTAACCTTGTCTGTAATAATGTATCTTTCATTCTCAAGCATTGAAATAAGTCTTCTTCTTTTCTCTTCGAAGCTCAACTTCTGTCATCAGGTATATCTATTGGTTAAACTAGGCTTAAATCTGGTGGAAGCCTTTTGAAAGAGTTCTCAACAAAATGGTTTAGGTTCAGAGCCAAGGGACATGAAAACATCAAGGCCTTTCATGAGGGGACTTTTGAAATAACAAAAGATGATTATCTGACGCCTAAGGGAGATTGCATAATAGGAATAAAATCTGAAATATCTGCTGTCGATCTTCCAAGATGGCTTAAGGAAGGACTTAAGTTTGGAGGTCTTCTTATCGTTGTCCTATGTAGTGGGGATGCTTGTGATTCGGTAGTAGGATATGGGAGTCCAAAGATGAAGCTAGAAGATCATAGGAGAATGGTGTTCAGGAAAAGTACTTATCTTGGACCAGAAACCGTAATGATAAAGGCTTCAAAGGCTGCCAAGGATTTGAAAAGAGAGCTGGTAGAGAATCTTAAAAAAGGTCTTGAACTTGAAGTATTAATGACCATTCTAGATAGAACTTATGGTTTAAAAAGAAATTATGAATAAAAACATTATAATGTATATAAATAAAACTATGAAATTAGTTTTCTAATATTATTAACAGGAAGCAGGGAGGCAGATTAGATCTTGAGCCAGGAGATTGATAAAAGAATATATGAACATCCAATTCTCAAATTCGAGAGAAGAAGACCTGTATATATACTCTTTGAAGACAAGAGGATAAAGGCTTATGAGAACGAAACAGTAGCTGCAGCACTTTATGCTGCGGGAGTTATTCAGTTCAGCTACAGTGCGAAATATCATAGGCCTAGAGGGCCCTTCTGTATGATAGGCAAGTGTAGTCAATGTCTAATGAGAGTCAATGGAGTACCTCATGTTAGAACATGTATAACACCAGTTGAAGATGGAATGACTGTTGAGTTTGAACATGGTCATGATGCTGAACTACCTACACCAAAGCAGCCTATTCACGTTGAAAAGAAGAATATTGAGTATGATGTTGTAATAATAGGATCTGGTCCTGCTGGACTTAGTGCTGCTATTCAAGCAGCTAGGGCTGGTGCTAAAGTAGCTGTGCTTGACCAAAGTCCTGTTCTTGGAGGCCAGCTAATAAAACAGACACATAAGTTCTTTGGGACAAAGGAGAGTTTTGCCGGAACAAGAGGGGTTGATATAGCCAAGATGCTAGTTGATGAGGTAAAGGATTATGATGAGAACATAGATATATATCCTTCAACACAAGCTATAGGTTATTTCAGAAGAGAGAAAGTCCTTGTTGCTTTTCAGACAAAGTCTCTAGGTAAGTATAATCTTTTGAATCTAAAGGGCAAGAGTTATGTCATTGCAACAGGTGCCATGGAAAGAAGCCTAGTCTTTCCTGGGAATGATCTTCCAGGAGTCATGGGAGCTGGTGCTGCTCAGACATTGATGAATGTCTTTGGGATAAGACCCGCTGAGGAACCTTTAATAATAGGAGCTGGGAATGTGGGAGTTATTATAGCATATCAAGCAGCTCAGGCCGGAATAAAAGTTAAGGCTGTCATAGACATACTTCCTAAGACTGCTGCATACCTGGTTCACGCAGCAAAGATTAGAAGGATGGGTATCCCAATACTTATGAGACATACTGTTCAGGAGGCTTATGGGAATGGAAAAGTTGAAGGAGCTACAGTATATGAAGTTGATGATAAGTTTAGAAAAGTTCCTGGAAGTGAAAAGAACATTGAAATAGATGGTATTTGGCTTGCTGTAGGACTCACACCAAGTGTTGAAGTTCTAGATCTTATGGGTGCTCAGATAAAGTTTGTTCCTGAACTGGGAGGATATGTACCTCTGAGAACTCCATTCCTCGAGACCACAGTAAGTAATGTATTTGTTGCTGGTGATGCGTCTTGCATCGAAGAAGCCAGTACTGCTATGATGGAGGGTAAGATAGCTGGAGCCTCAGCTGTACTGAATATAGGATTTAAGAACGATAAGGTTGAAAAGGAGAGGAAAAATGCCGTGGAATGGCTTGACATGTTTAGATCAAGTCCTCATTATGCCAGAATAAAGCAGGGTCTCCAGAAAGTTCTTGTTCAGGGGTGATCTTGTATGGGTGATGTTAAGAGGAAGGATTCTAAGGTTGAGGGTCAAAAAATTATAGAAGCTGGTTATGTTACTGTTAATGATCTTAAAAAAGTTGGAAACATACCTTCGGATGAGATAGTTGAAAGATATGCAGTTCCAATAATTGACTGTCTAGAGGAGATTCCATGTACACCATGTCATGATGTATGTCCTACTGGTGCCATAGTTATGCCGACAATGAATGACAGACCTAGGGTCAAGTGGGAAGCCTGTACTGGTTGTACGCTTTGTGCTCAAGCATGTCCAGGGCTTGCAATAACAATAGTTAACATACCATTCGCAAAGAAAATGTTTAAGAGAGATGATCTAGCACTTGTTAGTATACCCTATGAGATGTTGCCAATACCTAAGAAAGGAGATAAGGTAATCGTCTATAATAGAGGGCATGAACTTCTTGGGGAAGCTGAAGTGTTCTCGGTCATAAAGAGTCCAAAGTTTGGAACAGTTCTTGTTAACATAGTTGTTCCCAGAAAGTGGGCCTATGAAGCTAAGTATATAGAACTCAAGAGGTGACGAGGTGAGGGATTATGGAAGAGGAAACCCATAGGTTCCATCATCCTGCTATTGTATGTAGGTGTATGGATATTACCCAGGACGAGATGGTACAAACATTTTTCGCAATGGTAAAGTTCTTGGGCTCATATGATGCTGATACGTATAGAAGACTTAGTGGTGCTGTGACAGGTTTTTGTCAGGGAAGAGGCTGTCTTCAACATCTACAGAGAATACTTGCGGGCAAACTTAGGGAAGTAGGAGTACAGATTGATCCAGATAAGCTTTTACCTAGAAGAAGACCTCCATTACAGCCTGTTCCTATGGGCTTACTTTACGATCCGGAGGCTGTTGAGCTATGAAGAAGGTTATAGTTATTGGAGGAGGTATTATAGGGTCTGTTGTTGCCAGCAGTCTGTCTGATATGGGAATTAAGGTCTATCTACTTGAGGCTAAATATTTCACTTATGGATCAACAGGAAGATCTACTGGAAGTATAACCTCTCAGCAGAAACATCCTCAGCTTGTTGAGAGGGCTATTGAGACCAGGAAACTAATACCAGAATTGAAAAAGAAGTTTGAAGAATTAGGAGTTCCCTTTGCCCAGAGATTTCTTGATGACGAGAGCCCACATATAGCCATAGCTTTTAATGAAAATGATTATGGAGAGCTCAAGAAGTTCGCTGAGATATGGTCTAATGGAGGTGCCAAGGTGGAAGAGGCTTATCCCTCAAAGGTCAAAGAGTTAGTTCCCTGGGTCGATGAAAACAGCTTTTACAAGGCATTTATTACACCAAATGACTACAAGCTTATGCCTCATCCCTTCACTTGGGCAAACATAGCTGCAGCAAGAATTCTTGGAGCAGAGACTTACACCTATGAACCTGTAACAAAAATAGAAGTTAAAGACAAAGTCATAGTAAAAACAGGAACTGGGAAGAGTTTTGAAGGTGACGTAGTTGTAGTGGCGGCTGGCGCTAAATCTTTAGAAATATTGAAGTTGCTATCTGAGAATCTTAATGTAAGTATTAAGAGCTATTATGCTGCTGGCATGGTGTCAGAACCTTTCAAGTATGAAATGAAGCCGACAATAAGAGTACTTAAGCACTCCTATAGATTCACGCAAACCGTTAGAAAGGAGTATGTTGCAACAATAGACAATATGGGTTCTGAAAATCCAAGATATTTAACTGAGGATAGCTATGACTTCTTGGTTAAAGCTAGTACAATAACTGTTAAACTAATGCCCCAAATGGCCTATGTCAACATACTCAGGAGCTGGGGAGCATATTGTGACTATACAGAAGATAGTTTGCCTATAGTTGGTTGGAGTCCAAAGTATGGAAATAAAATATACTATATCTTTGGGTTCAATGACTATGGTCTAAGCGTAGGGCCTTCGATAGCAAACAGAGCTGCCAAAGAGATAGCCGATAACGTCAGTGATCCTGCACTAGGATATTATAGACCTTCAAGGAAGTAATTTTTTTCACAAAAACATCAGCAACTGATATGTCTTGGTTACGGCTGTATTCCCTAACCCTCTTAATTTTTATTTCATTAATCTCACAGGCCTTATTTTTGAGTCTTTTCTCAATTTCGGATTCAAAATTACAGTCCTTATCTAAAAGAGCATATACATGGATGTAACCCTCTTTATTTAACAAAGAACAGGCATGAGGAAGAAAGTCTATAGAATTTTTTGGGTTGTTCATTATTATTCTAGTGAAAACAGGCTTTAGAAGACTTGGAAGATCCCTAGCATCTCCCTTCATAACAATGACCTTACCTTTTAGCATTTTTGTATTTAACCTTATATTCACCGCGGCATAATAGATCGCAAAAGGGTTTATGTCAACAGCCAAAACATAGATCTTTTTAAGAGATGCCATATGAATTGAAAAAGGGGCTATCCCTGAAAACATGTCCAGAACCTTTTCATTTTCATTTACAATCTCTGCAATTCTTCTATGTTCTTGGGCTAACCTAGGGTTCACGTAGGTTTTTGCAATATCAACTTTAAACTTGAGGCCATACTCCTTGAACTCAGTCTCTGTTATAGTTTCTCCAAGTAAATGTCTGAGTTCGGGTAATCTATATTCACCGCTAGTTCTTAATTTAAGATAAACAGCTCTAATTCTAGGATGTCTTGCAACTATCTCCTTAGCCAATTTCTTGTAAATAGAGATATCATTACTTTTTCCTTTGTTAATTAATGCTATGTTCCCAATCAATGTATATGAAGTTATTCCTATAGCTTTCTTCCCAAATTTTTTTCGTTCATATTTATTGAAGAATTCAACACAGAGACTTGCTTTAATTCCCTTTAGTGATAATAGGTCTATAGATTTCTTTGCCTCTGTGACTGGAAACAAAACATCGTTGTTTACCGCTTTAGGTTTTAAGTCTCTCCTTAGAAGAATATTCTCGAGTAATATTTTTCTGGCCTCCTCAGCACGTTTTTTGCTTATTCTGACACATTGAACATTTGCTTCATCTTCCATTATACATCCCGTTTAGACCTCCTATAAAGTTAAAGTAAACAAGTTTTTCTCTTAAATACGGTTCAGAAACTGAATAGAGGGTTGAGTGTTGTCTAGAGGTGGTTCAGACGGTGATATAGGTATTGTTGTGAAACCAGGAAGTTCTGTTGCTGAGGAGGCCGCTCTAAAGGCTATAAGAACCTTAGTCAAAAACAATGTTAAACCTCTTGTTGAAGAGGATACCTGGAGAAATTATGAAAGTCTAAGAAAATTCTCAAAGTTTTCAATAAAAAAAGATCCGCCCAGAAAAATAATAGTTGTTGGCGGTGATGGAACTCTTCTTTGGGCAACTCAGAGGGTTCCAAGTCCTGAGGTTATCTTTATGACTGTAAGGGCCGGAAAGAGGGGGTTCTTGCTTGATGTTGAACCCTATGAAATAGAGGAAAGGATTTTAGATCTCATAAGAGGAAAATACAAGATATTTGAATATCCTAGGCTTCAGGCATATATTGACGAGAAAAAACTTCCCTGTGCACTTAATGATATAGTCATATTGACAAGGAAAGGTAGACTTGTAAGACTAACATTATATGCCAATGGATATAAGATTTATGGTATAGACGGGGACGGAGTTGTAATCTCAACAACCCTAGGCTCAACGGGCTATAGCTTAAGTGCTGGAGGACCCATAATAGATCCTTCACTTGATGTTATAGTAGTATCACCTCTTAATCCTGTGCAACTTCATCTAAGACCAGTAATACTTCCTCCAGGTCATAGGGTTGATATTGAGATGAGACCAGACTCTGGTGATGCCTATATCATCTCTGACGGGCAATATATAGAGAGAATAGGTTCTGGAATGAAAATTTCTGTGAGGAGATGTGGGTTTCCTGCAAGAATAGCCAGGTTTAAGTGGTGGGAGAATTATTATGAGAAACTTTACACAAGGCTGCTCACCTACTGGTAAAGTAGTTGTTGATGATACGGGTGCTATTTTCGCTGGTCTTCCCTTGAGTCTTCCTCTACCTCATTTCACTACAAGTTCTGTGGCTAGTGAAGTTAAGGACAAAGAATCCAAAAGTGTTCTTGAAAGAGGGTTAACCCTCGAAAGAGTTAGAATAATAGATCCTCCAGAGGAATTTATTAAAAAAGCTAGGTTTTTAGCCAAGTCTTCCGGAACCCTGAATAAGCTCAGCCATACGGACATTCAGATAATAGCTCTAGCGCTTTACTTACATGAGAAAGAAAACTGTAAAGTTCTAGTGGCTACTGATGATTATGCTCTTCAATATACACTGGTCTCTGGAGAGTTTGAAATCATTAGGATAAGATATAAAGGCGTGAAAGCAAACAATAGAGATCTTGAAAGATTAAGGTAATTTGTTCTAAAAAGATTAGAGAGTCTTTGTTTCACCTAGTCCTGGTATTCTTATTCTTTCATATATATACTCAATTATTTTTAGTGCAAAGTATATCCATATGAAATATATAATTGCAGTAACTGAATAGACCTGTAGAGGCTTAAATGTGAGTGCAGAAATTGTCATAGCTGTTGCAGTTAGTTCCATAATACCTATTATAAGCAATGCTGACGTACTTTTGGTTAGAGACACAAATTCGTTTGACCAAGCTGGTATGACTATTCTATATGTCTGAGGTAAAACTATATGTAGTACTATCTGTCTAGTTGACATTCCTAATGATCTTGCTGCCATCAGTTGGTCCTTTGGAATAGACTCCATAGCCCCTTTAAAGTAGCCCTTCTGATAGGCGGCACTATTGAGCATCAATGTTATAGCACCTGCGGTAACTGCACTCCACTCATAGCCTGTTAATGCTGGTATTCCATAATAGAACATTAGTAATTGAACTATTAGAGGGCTTCCTCTAAAGAATTCCACATAGGCATTAACCACGGCTTTTGTAATTTTACCTCCATAAACGTCACCAAGTGCAAGAAGCGACCCTAAGACAAATCCTCCTGTAAGTCCTGCAGCGGACATCTTCAAGGTCATTAAAAACCCTTTAAATATAAAAGGGCTCCACCAACTTAACCAAGAAAATGAGCTCATTTGGTTAACGACCTCCAAACTCTCCAATAAGCCTTTTTAGAAAGGCCTTAGCTCTAGGGGTCTTGGGATTTCTCAACAAATTTTCAGGAATGTCGCATTCGTGTATCATACCTTCGCTCATGAAACATATTTCATTAGCCACTTCCTTTGCAAATGGTATTTCATGTGTTACTACTAACATTGTAATACCCTTTTTAGCAAGTTCTTCCATAACCTCTATAACCTCCCATGTCAGTTCTATATCAAGAGAAGCAGTAGGCTCATCCATGAGTAAAACATCTGGATCCATTGCTAATGCTCTGGCTATAGCCACTCTTTGTTGTTGTCCTCCACTAAGCTGGGCAGGATAATGATCTATCCATTCTTCCATATGAACAAGTCTTAGTGCTTCTAAGGCTTTTCTCTTGGCCTCATCATCTCTCATCTTTCTAACAACCTTAAGTCCAAGTTTGACATTATCGAGAGCAGTCAGATGCCTGAAAAGTGATGGTTGTTGAAATACAAAACCTATTTTTGACCTGATTTTATTTAGGTTAAGCTTATTTGATGCATACACATCCATACCTTTAAATATCACAGTCCCTTTTGTAGGAGGTTCAAGAAGACCTAGTATTCTTAATAACGTCGACTTGCCTGAGCCGCTAGGACCTATAATTACCTTTGTCTCCCCTCTTTTTATTCTAATGCTAATTCCTCTTAGTACTTCTAGTTTTCCGTATTTTTTTCCTATTTTCTTGCCTTCTAAAACAATCTCAGAGGCACACAAAGTAATCACCTTAAGGCATATTTCTTATTTAACTTAGACCCTAATTTATCTAGATAGTTGGCTACAGGGAAAGTTAGTGCTATGTAAAGGAATGCAGCTATCAAATATGGTTCGAAGAAAAGTTTATGGGCTCTCCTTAGAATATCAGCATGCATTGTTAAGTCTAAGACTCCAAGTATAAATGAGTATGAAGAGTCTTTTATTAAAAGGGCTATTTCACTACCTAAACCTGGTAAAGCTACAATAAATGCCTGAGGCAATATTATATATCTCAATGTTTGTAACTTGTTCATTCCTAAAGCCTTTGCAGCAAGTAGTTGATCTCTAGGTATTGAATTCATAGCAGTTTTGAATATCTGTGATTGATATGCACCACTCCTAAAGCCCAGGGCGGCAACAGCACTAAGAAATGGACTTCTAAAGATAGCAACATACTTTCCTAAACCGAAGTAAAAGAATAACATAAATACCAAAACTGGTATTCCTAAAAATAACTTTACATAAGCCTCAGCTACGTTTGCCGAATATTTTGGTGTATAAAGCCTTAGGAATGTAAGTGGAATACCTAAAATAAATCCTATAGCAAACGCAAGAAAAGATATAGAGACAGTTACAGGTAAACCTCTTAACAAAAAAAGAAAGTCGGAAAGGGAGATCATGATATCCCTCCTCCACATTGGCTATGACTTTTTTTAAGTAACTAAGGCGGTGTTGTCACATTCCATTTTGCCTTGATCTTGGCTAACTCTCCGTTTGCTATCATTTGGGCTAGAACTCCATTTATCTTTTGAACTAGAACAATGGCATTCTTATTTGCAACAAAGGCTACTGGCCAATAGGGTCTAGAATAGACTACAACTAGTTTAACTGGTGCAGTGGATATCCACCAAGTTGTTATTGGGGTTTCAGCATAAACAGCATCTATTCTGCCAGCCTCAAGATCTTTTAAGGCAGCTCCAAAGTCTGGATAGGTCTTTACTTGGGAGCTAGATATTATTCCCTTTTTTACAAGGCCTAATAACTCTTGTAGCTCTGTGGTTCCGCTTCCAGTTCCTACTATTAGATGATATTTTGCTATGTCATCTAGGGAATTGAACTTGCTTATTCCTAGTTGCTTAGCCCTGCTGGCAAGCATTATCAGCTGTACCTCAGTAACATCATGGTACATCGTAAAGAGCACCTCGTTACATCTCTGAGGGGTTACTGAAAAACCACTAACGCCTAGGTCTACTTCACCATTTTTGACTGCTGAAATTATTGCATCAAAGCTCATAGGCTTCCACTTAACCTTAAGACCTAACTTGCTTGCGATAGTATTCATTAAATCCACTTCATAACCTACTATTTGGTGTGTATTCGGGTCTATGAATTCAAAAGGTGGCCAGTCTGGAGATGTAGCGACAGTTATATAACCTCTTTTCTCTATTCTCTGCCATATTGTTCCAGGGGTTATACTAGAAGTCAGGGTTGATGTCTTAGCTTTCGGATGCGCCAGGGGGTATACAAAATAGCCTGCAAAAAACAGTACGACAGCTACTACTACTATTATTGTAGCATAAATTTTCGTCGACTCCATTTTATTCACCATATTCCAAGATTATATTTACGTTTACGTAGGTGATAACAATTATATCATTTATACGGACTTAGATATCAACTATTTGTAATATTCTTCATAGGGACCATGCATCTCAATATTGAAACTTTTGTTTAAGTATTTTAAAGTGGTCCCTCTTTCCTACCAAAGAGCAGCAAAACATAGGGGTATTTATTTTTAACCAAAAGAATGATCCTTATATAACCCAGTTATATAAAAATTAAGGAATAACAACAAAAGTTTTAAGATGCCAAGAATATACCTTCAGGGTGATGTAATAATATATCTAGGTGTTTAATTGTGTTAAAAAAAGTTGAAAAGCCTCTTATAGAGAGGCTTAAGACAGGCGTTCCTGGTTTTGATAACCTTATAGCTGGGGGCATTCCGAGAGGATTCTTTGTGGCGGTAGTTGGAGAACCTGGAACAGGCAAAACCATTTTCAGTATTCACTTTGCCTGGAAAGGCATAGAGAGTAGAGACAAGGTTGTCTACGTTACAACCGAAGAAAGTAGGGAAAGCATAATAAGACAGGCTGAGATGTTTGGAATGAATTTCTCAGGGGCGATAGCCAGCAATAGATTAATAATAATCGATGCGCTTATGAGATCACAAAAAGATGAATGGACCCTTGAGGATCTAGTTATCGAGGAGCTTGTTAACAAAATTATAGAGGCTAAGAAAGCTCTAGGATATGGAAGAGCAAGGTTAATAATAGATAGTATGAGTGCTTTCTGGCTTGATAGACCTGCAATGGCTAGGAAATATAGTTATATGGTAAAAAGGATTCTTTATAGATGGGACTTCACAACCCTCATGATAAGCCAATATGCAGTTACAACAAGTTATGCTTTTGGATGGGGTGTTGAACATGTTGCCGATGGCATAATTAGATTCAGGAGAGGTATTAGAAAAGGGATATTGAGAAGGTACGTTATTGTCGAGAAGATGAGACAAACTCCACATGATCTAAGGATGTATGAAGTAGAAATAATAGATGGTAAAGGTATGAATATAGTAAAACCCACAGAGATGAGAAAAGAGGATACAGTGTTACCCTCGGATGTTAAGAAAAAAATAGTTAAGAACATTAAAAAGGAGGAAAAAGAACTGCCTTAAAATGACTTTAAAATAGCTGCATCAAAAACAATATTAATTATTATACTTACTTTATAATATTATGTTTTTTGTTGTATACATTTTTCAGATGTCGTATCATTTCATGAAGTGGGATTTTCATAGGACATACTTCATAACATCTGCCACATGAGAGACATAGATGAGCAAGCTCCGAGGCCTCTTCTTCGCCAAGTGTTATAGCTGTCCAGTTTATGCCCATAGGTCCTCCATAGACAGGTCCTCCCCATATATTAGCCGATATTCTCCATACTGGACACTCTATGAGACATCTTCCACATTTTACACACCTAAGTTGCTCCTTTAGAAATTCATGTTTCAAAGCATTTTTCCTACCGTTATCGATAAGAATCACGTGGAGTTCCATAGGACCTTGGGCTCCATACACTCTATGTTGTTCTATATCAGCCGTACTACTTGGGCCAACTAATATATCGATATAGGTGGGGGGATAGATTGCTATATTAGCTGCTTGAACTATAACCGTCTTGAATGCATCAATCATTGAAGGGACTATTTTTTCTATTCCAGTAACGACTATATGTTTGGGTGGCATACCTGTAACCAGTCTTATGTTTCCTTCATTCTCTACAAGAAATATTGCGCCTGTATCAGCAGCTATAGAATTTGCACCGCTGATACCTACATCAGCATTTTTGATTTTATCTCTCAAAAACTCTCGCACTTTCTTGACTATGTTTTCTATTTTCTCACTATCTGGAACCTTTATTCCAAGTTTCTCTTCAAGTAATAGGGCAGCTCTTTTTCTAGAAATATGAATAGCTGGTATTATTGGATGCATAGGCTTGCCTTCCTCTAACTGGACAAGGAATTGGCCAAGGTCTGTTTCCCAGACTTCATTTCCTATTTTTTCAAGATACTCTCTAAGCCCTATCTCTTCTGCAATCATACTCTTGCTCATAACAATTAACTTATTTCTGCCGACTATATTATTTATGATTTCCCTAGCATCTTCAGCAGTTTCAGCTATATAGACATGGGCACCAAGTTTTTTCATAGAAGTTACTGCTCTATCCAAATATACGTCCATGTTGTTTATAACACTCTTCTTTGTTTCCCTTATCTCCTCAGCCAACTGATTTATTTCTGGATATTTTTCAAATACCTCTCTGATCTTCATCTCAAAATTATTTACAGAGATCTTTATTCCTTTCTTGAAATCTTCATTTTTTGTAATTTTCATTATATTTTTTAACACGTCTTCAAATTTTAATGAAACTCTTCTAATAACCATTGATAAACACCTCTACAAATATGCTTTAGCTAAATATACGGAAATATCGTCTATTTTAACATCAGGAGGTGCTACTCTTCGCAAATTAATAAAACATATGGGACATAGTGTAACTACGTTCTTAGACAGTTCTTTAAGCTCGGAAATTCTTGTCAAGGCGATTTCTCTCGCAAGTTCAGGAACTATAGATTCGAGGAGACCCCCACAGCAATAGGTTAGCTTCCTGCTGTTGGGAGGTTCTAGAACATGATATCCTGCTTTTTCCAGGAGCTTCCTTGGTTGTTCAATAATTCCTTCAAATCTAGCATAAAGACAGGGATCATGTATCACTATTCTTTCACTAACAAGTCTTTTAGGTTTTAACACTCCATTCTCAAGCTTCTCATTAAGTACCTCAATATAGCTTTTAACTTCTATATCATATTTTTCTATGTACCTTGGTGCTATACTTCTTAAGATGTTGGTTGAATGAGGATCTACTGTTATGACCTCTTTGGCTCCACTTTCTTTCAATATTCTATATACTTTTTGTATATGTTCGGCAAATGTATTATCTAAACCGAAGTCATAAAGAAGTGCCCCATTATATAACTCTTTTTTATAAAGAAATGCTATCTTTTTATTAACATTTAGGAGTAGTTTTGCGATATTTTTTAAAACTCCCTCGGAAACCTTTTTCAGATCTTCTTTTGGTTTTAAAATCATCTTTGCAAACGAAGAAGCCATGACACCTACTTTGCCTAACTTTAGTAAAGAAGATCTCTTGTCTAAAAAATCAACTAAGGGTTCAATATATGGAATGAGTTGATAGAGTCCGCCAGTATATAGTATTGTTTCTCCTTTCTTTGGTAGAGAGAGATCTTCTGCCCATGAGTATAGCTCCTCCTTTTTCACAGGAAAAGGATATCCATATTTTTTGGAAAAATCATTTATCATAGAAAGAACAGCAGTTAAATTTGTCAAACCATTATCACCTTTCTCTCTCCTGCAAAATATCAATCCTCCACTGAACTTTATTTGTTAGTTATAAGATATCCATCTTATCATTTTAATATTAGAAAATGTTATAAAACACAAGAATAATTTTCCTAGTGGTTCATCATAAACAAGGAGGCAGAATAGGGTGGAAAGAACAAAAATAGCTAGGGATCTTTCTAGACTTATAGGGAAAAATAAAGTTTCAGTTGATGAGGCTCTTTTAAGAATTTACTCTAAGGATCCTTTAGGAAATGTGGGAAAGGCCTTAGCAGTAGTATTTCCTATAAGTTCTAATGATGTATCGAAGGTTGTTCAATATGCCTATGAAAATGATATCAAGATATATGCACAAGGATCCTCTACGAGCCTAGCTGGGTCTTCTCTTCCTCTTGAAGCAGGAATAGTTCTTAGTTTTGAAAGGATGAAAAGAGTCTTAGAGATCAGTTTGGTCAATAGCTACGTATTTGTAGAACCTGGTGTAAGAATAGATGATCTAAACTTTGAGCTTGCCTCTAAGGGTTACATGTTTCCTGTGGATCCAGCAAGCTCAAGTGTTGCCACAGTAGGGGGGGCGATAAACAGTGGAGCAGGAGGTATGAGAGGAGCGAAATATGGAACTATGAGAGACTGGGTGTTGGGTCTTGAACTTGTTCTTCCAGATGAAAGAGGTTCGATAGTTTTTTCTGGATGTAAAACACTCAAGTGCAGACAGGGCTATGATATAGTCAGACTTATAGTTGGGAGTGAGGGGACACTAGCCCTTGTAACTAAAGCCTATCTCAAGATTACGCCTCTTCCGGAAACTGTCATAGTCGCACTAGCATTTTTCCCGAAGCTCGAAGATCTTATGGAGGCTGTTGTTAATATAAAGACCCAGAGAATTCAACCCTACATACTTGAATTTCTTGAGAAAAAAACAGCTGAGATAGCAGCAAAATCTATAAATAGCAACATTAATATTGAAGGTCATATGCTCCTGGTTGGAATAGATGTCAACAGAGAGGCTGGAAGCAGGTATGTAGAGTGGATGAAAAAAATCCTTATAAGGCATGGGGCTCGCGAAGTTCAGACTGCAGAAAGTTGGGAAGAAGCTGAAGAAAGAGGTCTCTTTAATATAAGAAGATCTCTCTTTGTTGCTCAAAGTAAGATAGCCAGAGAGCATTACAAAAACGTTAAGGATGCAAAGGTTATGCTTTTAATTGAAGATATAGCAGTTCCTCCTTCTAGGCTTGTTGAGGCAGTTGAAGGACTTAAGGAACTTGAGAAGAAGCATGGTTTCATTACAATGCTTGGGGGTCATGTAGGTGATGGAAATCTTCATCCGTCAATAGGCTTTAATGCACTAGATCCTAAGGAGTCAAAGAGAGCCGAAGAATGGTTCAAAGATCTGATAGATCTTGCTATAAGTCTTGATGGAACTGTAAGCTCTGAACATGGAATAGGTCTGGCCAAGAAAGATGCTCTAAGAAGGGAACTTGATGCTAGAGGATCTGTTAAGCTTCTTGAGATTATGGGAAATATAAAGAAGGTTTTTGATCCAAAGAATATTCTAAATCCAGGAAAGGTGGTTTAAGTTTGAATAATAACCTAAAAAGTTGGCTCAAAAAAGAGACATCAAAATGTATGTTCTGCGGCTTTTGTGAAGCTCTCTGTCCAACAGTAAGATTTGGTTCTCACAGAGGTTATGGTCCTAGAGGAAGGATTAATATAGTCCTCTATTTAAGTGAGGAAGGAAAATACACACATGAGGCTCTTAACTCTCTTTATAGTTGCCTTCTCTGTGCTGCCTGTACCCTTAAGTGCCCAGCCAACATAGATATTCCTGAAGTTATTAGAGTTGCAAGGTCCCTTTATGCAAGAAACAACCTTAAAGAGAAGGAGGAGGTTGTAATTGAGAAAGAGGTTTCTTAACATAGTAGTTGATATAATGAGAGAGCTCACATTAAAGACCGGATATCCTGTTCCAATGAATAGAGGTGATATATACTCATGGGCTCAAGATCTTGACATAGAGACTAAAGGTCCAATAGCACTCTATACAGGTGCTTTATATCAGATAATGCCCTATATAGAGTCTTTGGTTGCAATACTTGAGAAAGTTGAAAATAACAGAGCTTTACTTGAAATCATGAACATTGGGAAGCATTTAGCTTCATCATTCTTAACGAAATCTCTCTTAAGGGCTAGTCATAAAAGGGTTAAAATATCAAGGAACATACTTAAAGCTATAGCTTTACTATTAAGAGAAGCTGATGTTAATTTCTCATATCTTTATAAGGATGACCTTTATAGTGGTGTTCTTCTCTATGATCTGGGACTCAGTGAAAGCTTCCTTCGGCAAGCCAGAAAGGTTTATAGGACATTTAAAGACAGAGGCATAAAGAAAGTGATAACGGTTGATCCCCACACGACCTATGTCCTTAAGAATGTTTATCCCAAGTTTATTGACAATTTCGATATTGAGGTTCAAAGCTATCTTGAGGTTCTTTCTAGCAGAATTAAAAAGAAGGAGAGCAAGACAAAACTTGAGGTTGTGATCCATGATCCGTGTTTTTATGCCAGGTATCAAAATATGGTAGAGGAGCCAAGAAACGTTCTTAAGGCCTCTGGAATTAAGGTCATAGAACCAAAGCGAAGCAGAAAATTCACGGCATGCTGTGGAGGTCCCATAGAAGCATTATATCCCGAGCTCTCAAGGAAAATTGCCATGGATAGAGTAAAGGAGCTTTCATCTATATCGAATGTCATAGTTACAATGTGTCCTATATGCTTTTCCAACTTGTCTAAAGTAAAAACTAAAGAAGTGGAAATTATTGATTTGGCTCTTCTTGTTGCCAGAGTTAGAGGACTTATGAGGTGAGATACACTTCAAGATTTAAATCCCTGATTAAGAACTCGGAGTCTGGGGGAAAGGAAGTGCCAGCAATAGAGGTTGGAAGGATTTGCATAAAGGTTAGAGGTAGAGAGGCTGGAAGGAAATGTGTCATTGTTGATATAATAGATGAAAATTTCGTTCTGATAACAGGACCCAAGAGTATAACTGGGGTGAGGAGAAGAAGGGCTAATATAGACCACATAGAACCACTGGACAGAAAGATAGAGATAGAAAAAGGAGCAAGCGATGAGGATATTGTCAAGGCCTTAGAGAAAGCAGAACTTATAGAGTTCATGAAGGAAAGAATTAAACTCTCTCTTGAAGCTGTTTAAAGAGCTATTCTCTAATATTGATTTAAAAGAAAAGGCTTGTCTAAGTAAATATCTTGTATATGGATTCAGTTTATTATAGTTAAAAATCCCTCTGCTTCCCCACTTTATAACAGGTGTCAACACCCTTGTCCTCGCTTGAGTTGATTAGGTCCTCTGCACGTGAATTTGCTGAGAAGGTCTTAGGACCTATAGCTAAGAAAATCGATGAGGAGAATTTTGTTTCTGAAGATGTAAGAAAGGAAGTTGCCAACATGGGATACTTTGCCCTTAGGGTTCCTGAGGAATATGGAGGTCCTGGGTTAAGTCTCTTAGAGAGTGTCGTAGTTGCTGAGGAGCTATCCAGAGTGTCAAGTGGAGTGGGAATTATGGCAACAGTTTCAGGTTCTATGGTTCCACCCCCTCTTATCTTCTTTGCTAAAAAAGAAATCAAAGAAGAATATTTGGAAAAATTAGCCAAAGGAGGGATAGGTGCATTTGGTCTAACAGAACCCTGTTGCGGGACAGATGCTGCAGCAATAACAACTAGAGCTGAGTTAAGAAACGGGGAATGGGTTATAAGTGGAAGAAAGACCTTCATAACTAACTCCTATTATGCTGACTTCTTCCTTGTTGCAGCCAGAACAGGAAGGCCAGAAGACAGGCACAGAGGTATTAGTTTATTTGTCGTTGACAGAGACAGGTCATGTATGGAAATATCAAAACTTGATATGATGGGTTATAGAGGAAGTGGTACATCTGAGATCTTATTTAATGAGTGTAAGGTTCCTAGTCAGAATATTATAGGTCCGGTTAATGGAGGATTCAAAATAGTAATGGATGCCCTCAATGAGGGAAGAATAGTTACTGCATCTACTGGACTAGGAGTTATGCAAGCAGCGTTTGAAGAGGCATTTGAATATGCAAAGAAGAGAGAGAGCATGGGGAAGCCTTTAACCGAACACCAGATGATTATGTCAATGATTGCCGAGATGAAGGTGAGGCTCGAGGCTGTAAGATCTCTAATATATAAAGCTGCTGAGAAAGTTGACAGAGGGGATCCAGATTATCCTATGTGGAGTAGTATAGCAAAGTTAGCAGCAGCTAGGTGGGGGGTTGACCTCGTAAGACTTGCCATGCAGGTTGTGGGAGGATTTGGTTATAGTAGGGAGAGCAAGATTGAGAGGCTATATAGAGATATAAAGATGATAGAGATAGGAGATGGAACAAATCAGGCTCAGGAAATCGTTATAGTAAGAAGCCTTCTTGGGAAAATTAGGCCTCCTCGCATAACTTGACTAAATGTTAGTTTATAGAGGCAAACTTCATAAATGACAATGATATAAACAGTCTTTGCGGCCGATACTGCTTGCCGAATCACTATTTTTCTGGTCAGTTTTTGCTATAGGTGGAGAACAGTTTTTCTTTTCAATAATAATCGAGAGATGCTATTATTGTTTTAAATTGATTCTTCTATTTAGCAAAATTTCGGGAATACGAATTTAAGTGCTATTCGGAAGGCACTTCTTTAGGCTGAGAAAGGTGCTGAAGCTGAAAAGGAAAGCCATCCATGCCTTGTTATTAATAATCTTGGTAGTTTTAGAAATAGGTCTAATAAACCTGCCTGAAATTAGTGCTCAGAATTCGAAACCTGTTGTTGTCTCAACTTTGCCCATGTTGAACTATATAGCTGAACTTGTTGGTGGAAACTACATTAAAGCTATATCAGCTGTACCTCAAGGAGCCAATCCTGAGACTTATGAACCTTCACCTCAGGACCTAAAGAGCATAGTCAGTGCTGATATTATATTGGCCTCAGGTCTTCACCACACAAAACTTGAAGAGATTTTGGAAAGATACGTGTCTGAGGGGAAAATTAAGGGGGTTTATCTAGATGCCAATACGTATAAACTTTATGGTCTTAAGCTCATAGAGATAGATGGGAAGCCTAGTCCCCATGGCTTTTGGTGGAATCCCAAAGGGCATGCTGCTGTTGCATTAGCCTTGGGCAATACACTTGCAAGAAAGGATCCTTCTCATGCAAACTATTATAAGGTAAGAGCTGAAGAGATAGCTGAAGAGGCCTTGAAGTACTCAGATTCTCTTTCAGGACTTAATGTTGCTACTTACAGTCCCCCAGACATGTATTTTGCTGATGGCTGTGGTGCAAACGTAGTTCTTCTCCTAACGCCTAATCCTTCAAGCACACCTACTCCTGACAAGATCAGAGAGCTTCTTTCATCGAAGTCATCTATAGACGTTCTCATAGTTTCCTCTGTAGACCTTAGAATGTCCAAAGGTGCAAGAAGTCTAATCAAAAAATTTGAGGAGAGTGGTGGAAAAGTCGCAATAGTTCCCTTAGGAGCCCCAGGTTGGGATCCTCTCTCTTCAATAATTGCTGGAGTCTGGATTGTACATAGTACTGCTAATAAGGAGGGCTCATTTGTAGCCAATACTATGGGTTCATGTCCTCTGAGCTATGAAGACCTTGTTCTGGTTTTCATTGTTGGTATTATAGTCGGAGTTGGGGTGATGGTAGCTTGGGCAAGGAGGGTCTGTGGCTACAAAACATAATGCTTGAATACGGGCATATTGTGGCCATTGCAGAGGCCTCGTTTAAAGTAGAAGAACCATTTTTTGTTATAGTTCTTGGTCCAAACGGGGCAGGGAAAACAACATTACTAAAATCTATAGTAGGACTTCATAAGCCCTCAAACGGTAAGATAAGAGTCCTTAATTTAAATCCTTACAAGCATGAGGATATTAGAAAGCTTTCGAAGTTAATATCAGTTGTACCTCAGATATCTAGGATAAATATCGATATACCTCTTAGGGTATGGGAGATTGTTGCAGAACCTCTCTTCTTTTCATCAAAACCTCCAAGGATTTTAGGGAGAAGAGCTAAAGCTATTGCAATGAAATATCTTTCAATGATAGGTGCTCAAGATCTCTCCGAAAAGATATTCAGTGACATAAGTGGAGGGGAAAGACAGCTTACACTCATAGCAAGGGCTCTTGCATCAAATCCAAGGCTTCTTGTGCTAGATGAACCATTAAGCATGTTAGATCCTGCAAAGAAACACAGTATTGTATCCCTTCTATGGAACCTTCATAAAGATAAAGGAATAAATGTAATACTTACAACTCACGATATAACTCCATTCCTCCAGGAACCCATAGCTTCAGAAGCTACAAGTCTGTTAGTGTTTAAGAAAATTCATGCAACTGGAAAGATAAGAGATATCTTGAGAAACAGAGAAGCTATTAGAAAAACATTTGGAGCATTTGCTGGCTTGGCAGAGGCCCTTGCTGGAATAAAGGTGAAAAAAACATGAACTTTGCCATGGAGATTCTTCTCACCGCTCTGACTGGAGGGATCTTTGCTTCATTAACTTCAGGAGCCTTAAGTCCATTTATAATATTGACCAAAAATACCTTCTTTGCAATAGAAATGGTCCATGCGATAATAGCAGCTGGGATCGTAGGAAGTCTTGCAACAGCCCTGGGACTCAAGGCTCCCCCATTAGCCATAGCCACTATAGTGGTGCTCCTCTTTGTCATTTTGGTCAGCGAACTTGATAGAAGAGGATTGCCGAGTGATACTGCTGTCGGTATAGTAGCTTTTACAGCAGCATTGATTGTTGCTATTGCGAGTTATATCTATATAAAGGTTGATCCGACTGGGGCAAGTAATATAGTAAGCCTTCTTATAGGAAGTCTTCTCCTTCTGACTCCTTCAGATCTCAAGATACTTATTGGAATATCTGCTGTCATTATACTAATTTTTTACCTCTATTGGAGAGAGATAGTATATGTGAACTTTGATCCTGAGTGGAGCAAGGTTTCTGGAGTAAGACTCCATTTATATAAGACATTATTTTATTCATTAGTAGGTCTTTCTAGCCTTGCGCTAACGTATACCGTAGGGGTCTTTTTAGCTCATATAGTTCTGGTCGCTCCAGGAGTAAGTGCTAGTAGGACAACGAAAAACTTATCAAGAATGGCGTTACTTAGTGTTATTGGGACCTTAGCTACAATGGAGGCAGGAATATGCATATCTTGGTTCTCAGGTCTTCCGCCAGCAGCAGGTGTTGGAATAATACTTGGTAGTCTTACCTCTGTTGTATGGATTATGAGGTATCTAAGCCATGGTGTATGACATAGAGTTCCTAAGAATAATTTACATCCTAAGTAAAGGAGATCTTTCAGCCAAGATTAAAATAACATCCATAGCAAAGGCTCTGGACATAAGCCCTTCCACTGCAACAGAAAGGATTCAGAGGATGGCTAAAAGGGGGTTAGTTATGTATGAAACTAGAAAGGGAGTAGGACTAAGCGAAAATGGACTTAGAGTTCTTACAAAGACTGTGTGGAAAGAAGCCCTTCTTGAGATACTTCTGGTCAGAGCTGGGGTTCCTTTAGGAGAGGCCTGTAAAGATGCCAGACTTATGGCTCTTGGCTTTAGTGATAGTGCAGCTAAAGTTCTCTGTCAAGCTCTGGGCCATCCAAAATATTGTCCTCATGGGCTCAGAATACCTCATCCAGAACTTGGAGAAGTTTTAGGTGGAAACATAAAATATTGTGGTGTTGCAATACTTCTTCAAGGAACCAAATAGTGTTAGCCTGTAACATAGGGACATCCATCTCCTCTTGGGTCTGTCGCAAAGATCTTTAATCCATTATCTCTAATCTCAAGAGCTGACGCTACTCCAGTTCTTCCCTGCTTTACCTCAATTTTGTCTTTAACTATGCTTCTAAGTTTCCTGACAGCAATTGGATCTGTTATAATTTTATTGGATCCCGGTATCCATCCAAACCTAACTTCTGAAAGAGCCTTCCCTAAATCCATTTTGTAATCAGCAATGTTTGTTATTAGAAGTGTATGAAACTGGGGCCTTAAGTTTCCGCCAGATAGGCCTAGGAAAATCTCCTTTTGATCTCTTCTAATCAATGCTATGGAGAGGGTATGTAATGGTTTCTTTAAGGGTTCCAAATAGTTAGGGCTTCCCTTAATGAGACTAAAGGCCTGAGCTCTACTGTTCAATGTCACTTGATAATTTGGTTCGGTGATACCAGAGCCGAATGCGTAGAAAAGACTCTGAATTCCAGCAATAACCATACCATCTTTATCTGTAACAACAAAAAATGTTGTATCTCCATTTAATGATGTCTCGAAACTTTCTGATTTGTTATCTGTCATATTAATTATAAATTCTTTAGAGAGGATCTTCTTGGGTTCAACCTTCATAGATCTAGGATCCCCTAAATACTCATCTCTAATTTTATAGACTATTTTCGATATATTCAATATAAGGTTTGCTCTCTCTAAAGGATTCTTTGGAAGATTCTCATTCTCTAAAAGTTTAAGTAAGAGCAATGTAGTCAGGCCCTGAGAGTTAGGAGGAAGCTCTAGAACCTCCCACTCTTTGTAATTATCAGAAAGAGGCCTTTCTAGTGTTGCTCTATATTCTTTAAAATCTCTCTGATCCATAACACCTCCTACGGAAGTTACGTAATTAACTATTCTTTCAGCAACTTCACCTTCATAGAATATTCTAGAATCCTCTGATAAAAGCTCTAAGAGTCTAGCTAGACCTTGGAACTTGACTAAAGATCCTTCGTTCTCAATTCCTTTATCTAGATAAGTCATTTTTGATCCACGGTCTTTTGCTAGAATTTTTCTAGAGGTCCTCAGAGCCTTAGCAAGGGCTGGAGATGAAGGAAAGCCCTCCCTCGCAATATCAAGAGCTGGCTTTACAACACTTTCCCATTCAAGACTACCGAATCTCTCATGAAGTAACCTAAGGCCGTCTATCATGCCAGGAACTACAGGTGAGAGAGGCCCTATGTCAGGAACATGAGAAAGACCTCTAGACGCTAGCAGAGACTTTGTAAGACCTCGAGGAGCATAGCCAGAACCATTTATGATATTTATCTCTCCATTTGCATCCTGAACCACCGCAAAAAGATCCCCTCCAACTCCTCCAAGATGGGGAACTACTACTGCCAAAGAGAGACTTATAGCTACTGCGGCATCAGCAGCATTTCCTCCGTTAAGAAGGACTCTAAGGCCAGCAGCCGATGCCAAAGGTTCTTCAGAAGCAACTCCAAAACCTCTTGTATATCCCATAAGTTTTCTTTTGGGTATATTCAAGTTATGAACACCAGAGTTATGTTAAGGAACTCTGTTAAACTTTAACGGTTATGACATAAGGAAAAACTTATTAGGACCGAAGATTTTTGGTCTTTTTGATAACCTTCCAGAAGAGAAATCTTCTTAATGTAAGCATTTATATTTAAAGATTAGGATACCCACAAAAAACTCATTTATCTAATTATAAAATTTTTATAATAAGTTCCTTCCTAAAGCTTTATTCTGGAGTTAGTGTCTGTTGCATACACAGTTTAAGTGTTAACTAAACATTAAACGCTTAAATACTTCTAAACATACATTAAAAAATTGGCGACTAAAGATGGCCTCTGAGTTCCTTGAGAATGTACTTAAGACTCTGAAACGTGGAGTTGAAATTGGCGGCTTTCCTGAGGAGTTCTATGATATAATGAGCAAGCCCGAGAGAATATTGATAGTCAAGATACCTGTTAGGATGGATAATGGAAAGCTTGTTGTCTTCGAAGGTTACAGAGTTCAACACAACAGTGCTCTAGGACCATATAAGGGTGGAATAAGATTTCATCCACAGGTTACTCTCGAGGATGATATGGCTCTTGCAACACTAATGTCTCTCAAGAACAGTCTTGGAGGAATACCTTATGGTGGAGGCAAGGGAGCCGTAAGGGTTAATCCTAAGGAGCTGTCAATGAAAGAACTCGAACAACTTTCAAGGGGGTATGCTAGGGCAATCGCCCCTCTGATTGGAGAGTTCAAGGACATACCTGCTCCCGATGTGAACACTAATCCACAAATAATGGCCTGGATGGTTGATGAGCTTAGCAAACTTGCTGGAAGAAATGTACCAGGAACCTTTACTGCTAAGCCTGTAGAGCTCTGGGGCAACCCAGTAAGAGAATATGCAACTGGCTTTGGAGCCGCTGTTACGGCAAGAGAGGCTGCTGAGATATACCTAGGAGGAGTTGAGGGCAAGAAGGTTGCTATACAAGGCTTTGGGAACACTGGACAGTGGCACGCGTACTGGCTCTCTAAAATGGGAGCTAAGATAGTTGCTATAAGTGACACTAGTGGTACTGTCTATGATCCTAATGGTATTGATGTTGAGCTCGCAATGAAGGTCAAGAATGAGACTAGGAAGGTTATAAATTATCCCAAGGGTGAGAAGATTCCAGATCCAAAGGCAGCACTCTATGTGGATGCCGATATACTAGGCCCTGATGCTCTTGAAGACCAGATAACATTGGAGAATGTTGACAAGATCAAGGCAAAGATAATAGCTGAGGGAGCAAATGGACCAACAACTCCTGAGGCAGAGGAGAGGCTCTACAAGAAGGGAGCAATAATCATTCCAGACTTTCTTGCTAATGCTGGAGGAGTAATAATGAGTTACTTAGAGTGGGTAGAGAACATACAATGGTATTACTGGGCCGAAGAGGAAACAAGGACAAAACTTGAGAACATAATGAAGAATAACTTCCATAAGGTCAACAAGAAGTATCAGGACATGAAGAGTGAGAAATCTGACATAACCATGAGAGATGCTGCTCTTGTATTAAGCCTTGAGAGAATATACAAGGCAATGAAACTAAGAGGTTGGATCTAATCTCTTAAAATCTTTTATATAATACAAATTATTGATTTTTTAATAAAAAGTTTTCTTTTTCAAATCTTAATTTAAGATTAGGTGTTTCGCGATATTTTTTGACCTTTCTAAAATAGGCTTATTTCTAAACTTTCAAAACGTAAAAACCCTGATAACTTTATTTAGTTGATGGCGAAGAGTTGCCATGAAAAAACTGCAAGATTCATCAAAAGGAGTCTTGTCTGCTGACGAGATTAAGAAACTTCCTCCGAGTGAAGTGCTTAGAAAATTAGGTGTCGATAGTCAAAGAGGTCTCTCAGAGGCAGAGGCTAAAAAAAGGCTCAATATTTACGGTCCTAATGAAATTCCCGAGAAAAAAGTACATCCCTTGATTAAATTTCTCAACTATTTCTGGGGACCTATACCTTGGATGATAGAAGTTGCGGCGATACTCTCGGCTATAATACACCATTGGGCTGATTTCTGGATAATAATCTCTATGCTTTTTATAAATGGAGTTATAGGGTTCTGGCAAGAAAATAAGGCAGAAAACATAATGGAGTTCCTAAGGCAGAAGTTAAGTCAAAAAGCTAGGGTGTTTAGAGACGGAAAGTGGAAGATCATACCTGCACGTGATCTGGTTCCTGGCGACATAATTCGACTTAGGATCGGTGATATAGTTCCTGCTGATGTAAAGCTCATTGATGGAGATTATCTTCTTACTGACGAATCAGTTCTTACTGGCGAATCAATACCTGTTGAGAAACATATGGGAGACATTGCATATTCGGGCAGCCTTATCAAGAGAGGTGAAATGACTGGTGTTGTGGTGGCAACAGGGTTAAATACTTATTTTGGCAAAACTGTACAACTTGTTGAAAAAGCCAAAACAATAAGTAAGTATCAGAAGCTAATAGTGAGAATAGGGGACTTTCTTATTCTTTTAACGATATTTTTGACATCAATAATGGTTATAGTAGAACTACATAGAGGCATGAGGGCTCTTGAGCTTATTAGATTTGCTCTGGTCTTGACTGTCGCAGCCATACCAGCGGCCATGCCCGCAGTACTATCCATAACTATGGCTATAGGAGCTTACGATCTAGCTAAGAGACAGGCCATCGTAAGAAAGCTTACAGCAATCGAGGAGATGGCTGGTGTTGACATCCTTTGTGCTGATAAGACTGGAACTCTTACCAAAAATCAACTCACCATAGCCGATGCGGTTCCTATAAACTCTAGACTAACTGCTTTGGATGTAATTCTTTATGCTGCATTAGCCTCAAGAGAGGAAGATAAGGATCCTATAGATCTTGCAGTACTTAGGTCATTAGAAAAGTATAATGCTAGGGACAAAGTTGAGCTATTCAAAACAATCAAGTTTACACCTTTCGATCCTATAATAAAGAGAACCGAGGCTGTAATTGAAGATCCCAAGGGTAGAAAGTTTAAGGTGACTAAGGGAGCTCCTCAGATAATTCTGGATCTTGTTGGTGCAGATGAAGCCCTTAGAGAAAAGGTTCTAGATATTGTGGAGAGTTATGCTAGAAAAGGCTATCGTACAATAGGGGTTGGGAAAACTGTTGATGGTAACTTAAGTAAATGGGAATATATTGGAATAATACCTCTCTACGATCCACCTAGAGATGATGCTGCTGAAACCATAAGTTTTCTTAAGAAAATGGGCATTCATGTTAAGATGATAACTGGTGATCACAAAGCAATAGCAGAACAGATAGCCAGAAAGCTCAGAATAGGTAGTAGGATCCATACAATTGGTGAGATAAAGAATCTTCACCCATCTGATGCCGAAAGGTTTATAGAAGAAGCAGATGGATTTGCTCAAGTATTTCCTGAACATAAATATATGATTGTTGATATGCTACAAAAACGTGGACATACAGTAGCTATGACAGGAGACGGTGTAAACGATGCTCCAGCCCTTAAGAAAGCCAATGTTGGGATAGCAGTTTCTAATGCAACAGATGCTGCTAGAGCAGCTGCTGACATAGTTATGCTTGCCTCAGGTATTTCGGCTATCAAAGATGCTCTTTTGGAGGCCAGAAAGATATTCAGAAGAATGTATAGCTATATAGTTTATAGAATAACCGAGACTATAAGGGTTCTGTTCTTTATAACACTCACAATGATCGCATTTAACTTCTATCCGATTACGGCTGTAGAGATAATACTATTAGCATTACTTAACGACTTGCCCATACTTACAATAGCTTATGATAAGGTGAAGATAAGTGAGAAACCTGAAAGGTGGAACATGCCGTTAATTCTATCCTTATCGACAGCGCTTGGAACAGTAGGTGTTATAGAGACCTTCCTCCTTCTATGGATAGCGTTGCATTACTTCCATTTAAGCCCAGTAAGCCAGCTTGCTGTGATACAAACGTTTGTGTTCCTTAAGCTTGCTGTTGCTGGTCATTTAACCATATTTGTCACAAGAACTAAGAAGGCTTTCTATTCAATAATGCCTGGTAAGTGGTTGCTCATAACAGCCATATTTACAAAGCTTGCTGCAACTTTGGTTGCAATTTATGGTCTTGGAATAGTGGTTTCCATACCAGCCTGGATGGCAGGTTTCATATGGCTTTATTGCATCATCTGGTTTCTGATTGAGGACTTAACAAAGCTATCGATATACAAAATGGCTGGAGAACACCCATTGCATATAAAGAGCAGTCACTATAGAAAATACTTCTAGCTCGATCATGATTTTAAGGTACTCTCTGAGTAAAAGCAACAGGGGGCCATCGCCACTTGAAAGTCAGGGCTTACAAGCTACGCCTCAGGCTCGGCCTTGTAGACGGCTACATGGTTGAAAGAGACTTCATTGGGGCCATGGAGCTGGAGCCGTAGGCAGGGAACGGTTAGCTCAGTACTCAAGACCTTCGTCATAGGTTAAACCTCGGCTCTGCCGAGCTCATCATGTCTTGTATAGGTGTCTTCTTCTAATCTCATTTATCACATCTGTGACTGCTTCTAGAATCCCTTTATCTAAAGAGGATATCTTAACTATTCTGGCAGAGGGTCCCTCTCTCAGCTTTTCACCTATTATGTAGTTTATGTACATTTTTCTGGATTCAAGTAGAGGCTTAGTCCTTGGATCACCATTAAATACTGAGGAGCAAAGTTCGCTAGCATAATGGGCCTCAACTCTCATCTTTTCCTCTTTCGAAGGAGCTATGGGTAAACCAAATGATATGAACCTTCTTTTTGGAATAGTTCTAACCCTTTTTTCAGCCTCCTCACAGCTTGTGCCTAAAAGCTCAAGGATCCTTCTTGAATCATCGTTGGCTTCGATGAGGTAAGCACCAGAATCTGGATATGGCTTACAGTAATTGTTAGGATATACAAAAAGTATCCTTCTGACCGGATCACTTACCTTTGTTATGAAAAAGGAATCCACACACACGTTATTGTTCATGCCTTCAAGCCTAACTGACCATGCTGGAGAAGCTATGATATATATCTTCTCTGTTTTTTTAAATCTTCTCATACCTCGCCCCCTGTCCTTTTTCTAAGACCTAATTCCATAAAGTGTGCAACTATGCTCATCATGGCATAAATTCCACCAACCAGTCCAATTACTAATGCTGAAATGAGAACTATAAATGATCCTCCGATCTTATAGATCTCGGCTCCTATTCTAACATTGACAGAAATGTTATTGCAGGTCGAGCAGGTTACATAATAGCTTCCGCCTGATGGTATCCAGAGTTCATGGCCTTTTTCAGAAACAACAGAATACCTGGCATTATTTTCAGTATTTAGAAACACAAGGGTCTGTGTAGAGTTAGAGTTCTTGACAACCAACCTTATCTCATTTTCAGAAGTTCCCAGGTTGATCTCCTTCTTTGTATAAATGTTTAACGTTAGGGTCATGTTTTTTGATGACTCTAGTCTAGGAGAACTGTCAACCATCGCTATAGCTAATGCAAAAACCACCAGAGCAAGGCCGATCAGTGCTCTCTTTAGATATTTCTTCTCCATCAATATCTTCCTCTAAGAGCTTTAAACTCTATCCAGCAAGTAAATAAAAGGACAACATTTAAATATTTGCCACCTTATTAGATTAAAAGTCGAGCACCTGTCTTTGGACTGAAGGTGGTCCGAGGTTGAATAATAGGAACCTCCTTAAAGTATTAGTTGCTGTAGCATTAGTGGTCATATTTGTGGCGCCATATGTCGCCGCTATAGAAGGTAATGCACAGGCTACAAAGGGTGAGCCAGTAACACAGATAACGTTCATAGCAAGAACAAGCCAGCAAACAGCAATATTAGAGACTGCTAGCGGGCAGGCAGATGTATTTTTATGGTCCATGCCTCTAGGTTACTTTAAGACATTATCGCCAGCTATATCAAGTAAGCTTAAGCTGATAAAGACTCTAACTACATATTATAGCCTCGCAATCAATCCTGCGAACAACGTTTACGATCCTAATGTCCAAGGAACCATAGTCTTACATAAGCAAAACATAACTGGTCAAGCACTTCCAGGTCTTATATTCTGGAACCCATCAACGATAACAAGTGGGCAGAAGCTTCCTAATCCCAACTGGGTCCCAATAACACTTATCAAAGAGAAGAGTGCTTGGAAGAACCTACACTTCAATCCATTTGCTCTACAGGAAATTAGATATGCTCTTAACTTCCTGATTAACAGGCAGTTCTTAATAAACACAATACTTGGAGGTAGTGCTTATCCAGCATACGGTCCAGTTATGGCTAACAACCCAGCTGCTCTTGAGAAACTCGGAAGTGTTTATACACAGCTTGGTATCACTGCAACAGGAAACGTCAAGGAGTCTGAGCAGATGTTCTTAAATGCCATGAAGAAAGCAAATGAGACCTTAGCAAAATACCATATGTATGTGAAATTGGTAAATGGAAAGTGGTACTTCTTCAAGCCTGATGGTAGCTCTGAGCCCATAACTGTTTACTTCCTAATAAGAGTTGAAGATGAAAGATATCAAATAGGGCTGCAAATATCTGACTGGCTAGAGAAGTACTGGAACCTAACAGTTGACAAAATACCTAGAACCAGAGCCGTAGTAACTCCTGTAGTCTATGGAAAGAACTTAGTACAGACAAGCTCCAGCCTTGGTGATATTGTATGGAGCCTTTATACAGAAGGATGGGTTACAATGAGCGAGGAGCCACCAGTTTGGGCTAGATACGACATTGCATACTTCCTCTGTCCAATGAGAGGATATGGGCCAAACCATGGAATAACCTCTTGGTGGTATTGGTACAATGAGACCCTATACAAGCTTGGTGTTGATCTATACTTTGGTAGTTATACACAGCAAAACGTAAGCAAACTATGGAATGAGATGAAGGAAGCTCTTCTGCTTGGAGAAAAGGCTGCTCCTAGAGTTTTCCTAACCCTAGATATAGAGTACTTCCCTGTTAACTCACAGAGAGTCATTAGCTTGGTACCTGGGGTTGTAAGTGGCTTATGGACTCCGTGGGCATTAAGAACCCTTAAGACACCTGATGGCAATGCAACTGTTATTGAGTATTCATCAACGGGAGCTCTATTCATGAGTCCATGGAACCCTGTCCTTGGTTTCACTGACGTCTACAGCATGACAATAGGACAGCTAGTCTTCGACTTCGGGGTATATCCAAGTCCTAATACTGGACAAATACTTCCTATAAGAGTTGCCAACTACACGGTGCAATACGGTAACTTTACAGGAGGCTATATGTTCAATGCCTCTGAGTGGAAATGGGTACCCATGAAAGGAAGTGCGCCAGTAAAGGTGACTGTTAAGTTCTATATGGGGAAGTGGCAAGATGGGACTCCAATGACCATGGATGACTTCCTTTACTGGTTTGCCTTTTACTGGAAGTGGACTCATCAAAACAATAAGACTGACCCCTACTATGACCCAGAGATTGCACAAAACATGGCATATATGATGAGCTTAATCAAAGGCATCAAGATTGTTGGTCCTGACACCATGGTAATTTATACCAACTATTTAGATGTCACTCCCGGCCTAATACTCTATAACGTGTTGATATATCCATCAATGCCTTGGTATGTAATGAGTGCTGGAGAGTATATGATAGTTCACAGGTGGAAGTATAAGGGCTCTGGTCTACCATATGGATGGGCTGATAGAGAAGGTCAGATGACAGGTATAAACTTCCTAAAGCCTGATATGGCTCAGGATGTAAAGAAGGCTCTTGAGACACTTAAGTCCGAGAACTTCATACCTCCATATATATCAACATATCCAGGCTATCAAAACTACCTGACTTATAGTATTAGTCAGGCTTACAGTAACGCCATTAACTTTATAAACACCTATGGTCATGCATTCATATCAAATGGACCATACTATGTAGCAAGCTATAATCCAACAACACACAAAATAGTACTTAAGTGGTTTAGTGGCTATCCATTTAAGCCAGGATACTGGAATACAAAATTGGAAGTCTGGTCAATAGGTGTGACAAATCTCAAAGCTCCTGCTGTCGTTGTCGCAGGCACTCCTCTTCAGATAACATTCAATACAAAGCTCTATAGACTTGCGCCAAGCTATCTTGAGACCACACCAAGCAGTGTAAGTGTTATAGCGATTCTTGAGACTCCAGTAAAGAACGCTACAACTGGAAAGGTAACTTATAAGGAGATAGCAAAGGTGCCTACAGATTACATCAAGTTCAGTGGAGGCGCTGTTAGCATATCTCTACCGTCATCATTCACATCAGAGTATCTTAAGAACCCTGGAACCTATGTAATTGTTCTATTCGTAAGTACAGCTAAGAGTGCTAATGTATATACAGCATCGGTTACTCTTACAAGCTTAGGTATGATTTCTACAACATCAACAACTTCGTCATCAACCACAACCAGTACAACAACCAGTACTACATCTACAACATCTACAACATCAACAACTTCGTCATCAACCACAACCAGTACAACAACCAGTCCAACAAGCACACCTAAGGCTAAGAGCAGAACAGGTACGATAGTGGCAGTGGTAGTCATTATCATAATAATAATAGGTATTGCAGTCTGGTTATTAAGAAGAGGTTAATGATAAGTACCCCAAAATTTCCTTTTTATATAATAACTTTTTTACATAGATTTTATTAAAAATATTAATTTTCTCATCTCTATTTAGATGTTGAAGACGTTAGGTGAGGCTTAGCAGGAACAACCTTTCTCAACTCTCCTAAGCTAGGTGGTGTAAGCGAATGAGTGACGGTGGTGGTAGTGTTGGCAGAACTGTACTGAATAGTATTTTCAACGCTGTGATAGTTCTATTCTTTGCATCAGCCTTAATCTCAGGGATATTCGTAGCTTATGGATATAAGTACTTGAAGGGACTTGCACAGCAAGAAATACAAGGAGAAATACAGTCCTTAGTTAGACAGGGTAAGCCATATAACTATACCCAAATAAAAATGCTTGTTTATGAAAGGTATGGTCTTAATAAGCCTGCGGTCTATAGGGTTTTTAAATATGTTAAGGACACTTTTCTTCTGAAATTTGGTGAGTTTCCTAAAAGTCCTGATGTAACTTATCCTAGAGGAGGAGACAATGCAGCTCAGGTAGTAGAAAGAGCGCTTGTACCTACTATAATTTTGTTTTTCACTGCAGAGATAATAGTTATACTTATAGGGATTTATCTGGGGTTCCAAGCTGCAAGAAGAGCGGGATCCCTTTACGATAAGACTATATCAATAGTTGCAATGCTTTCTGCAAGCCTTCCAATGTGGTGGGTTGGAATGTTAATGCTTTATGCCTTTGCCTATAAATACAAAATATTTCCCTTGGCCTCAATAGACGTTTATAGTGCATTGGGTAAACTTCACAGAGAGTTCGCGGCTGTCCTAGCACAGGGTTTCTTGCACAACCCAATAGGTTATCTGCATTACTATGGGATATCCCTTGAAACTTGGCTTTACTATATGGCATTACCATTGGTAACAATAATCTTAGTACTCTTTGGAGGTTGGGCATATATAATTAGGAACATTGTAATCAATGTTTTGACTGAAGATTTTGTTACTGTCTTAAGGGCTAAAGGAATTCCAGAGAGGCTTGTCCTCTATAAACATGTATTCAGAGCCGCAAGTCCGCCTCTTGTGACTATGAGTGCTTTAGGGCTTGTGGGTGCTTTAGGTGGAGCTATAATAACCGAGATAGTTTTCCAATGGCCTGGAATGGGATATACATACTGGATTGCACTTAATTCTGGAGATCAAGGGGTTTTAGTGGCTCAAACCTATCTCCTTGTGTTCCTATTTGTGATCATAATAACTACTCTAGATTTCATCTACATGCTTTTAGACCCCAGAGTTAGAATCGGAGGGAGAAGAGCATGAGCGAAAAAAAGGACAAGAAAAGTAGTGTTAGTTCTTCAATAACGGAGTCGTATGGAGGTGCATCAGCAAGTCTTAGAAGAAGTCTAGCCTCATTTATCGAATTCTGGAATGTGTTCAAAAGAAGTGCTGCAGGAATGACTGGACTCATTCTAATAATAATACTTGTTATCATAGCCATAGCATTTCCTGTCATAGGAAATTATGGTGATGTAAAGAATTGGAATAATGCTACATATATTGCAGAGAAAGGCCTTCCAGCACTTGCACCACCTGAATGGATAAACCTAATATCTTCCAAGAAATGGCCAGTAACCAAGTTCGTTACACCTAAAGAAATTACTTTAGTTAACCTCAAGAACATAAGAACCAATACGACAGTGGCGTTAGAACTGCTAAAATATACCAACCCTCAACTATATAAATATCTCTCAGCATATGTTAAGTCAATACCAAAGAGCCAATGGGAGAATAATCCTATCTTGAAGAACATGCGAAAAGGGCTCAGTCAAACATATGGAGATCGTTTTGAGGTAGTAGTTTTTGACATAAAGTATGACTATAAAGCCGATAAGGTTCCTACAGACATTGTAATTAGGTGGAATCAGAAGCCATTAAATTCTTTGTTAACTCAAGCAGGGATTTTGGTTATCTTCGTTAGGCCTGATGGTCTGGCTGTTCCACTGGCTCCATTAAACTATAATATCGTAACCAAGCTAAGTCAATCAATATTGAAAAACGGCACATGCGGTTCTTACTGTGCCTTCCTGTTTAACCTTAACAACTATTTCAAAATACTTAATGCTGGAAGGAGTGTTGACGCCTGGAGTTATTATGGTCTAGCTATATATGGTAAAACTCAAATATCAAAATTTGAGGAGTTCAGGCTATCAAATTTTGTAAATCAGCTTTCTAAGGAGACAAGAATAAACTTTAAGCTTTCTATACTTAGGCCCTTCATGGAACCATTCAACCTTACATATTCTCCAGGAACTTTCTATAGATTTGGTAAGGCCCTGTTTAAGAAGATGAACCCACAGATGCTTGCTGGTAAAGGCCCTAGCCTCAAGGGGACATATCATATATTAGTTATAGAGCTTGCTGCATATAATCAGACAAAAGGTACTCCAAGTCAACCCCCAGTTACAATAAAGAGGGCGATATTTCAGGGGGCATATGGAATACTTGGTACAGATAGAATATCTGCGAGTTCGCCCTATGGCAGAGACCTATGGCAGGGAGTACTTTATGGAACCAGATGGGCTCTCATAGTTGGGCTCATGGCAAGCACTATATCCACTTTAATAGGAGTAATATATGGAGTTATTTCAGGCTATTATGGCGGTGCAATAGATGCTGTGCTTAGCAGGCTTGCCCAGGTAATATATTCGTTGCCAGTTCTACCACTGTTAATTCTTCTATCGTACTATGTAGGAAGAAGTATATGGAACGTTATAGTTTTGCTTATAGTCTTCGGTTGGGTAGGGATAGTGTTCACAGTAAGAAGCATGGCGCTACAGTTAAGAGAGAATCTCTATGTTGAGGCTGCAAGAGCTGTTGGTGTAGATCATGGAAGAATTATATTCAGGTATATATTCCCCCAGGTTCTACCATACACATTTGCTAGTATAGCCTTGGGAGTTCCTGGAGCTATACTTACTGAAGCAGGCTTAAGCTTCCTGGGATTGGGAGATCCTAATATAGTAACTTGGGGTAAAATACTTCATGACGCACAGGCAGGAGGTGCTGTTCTCTCTGGTGCATGGTGGTGGGTTGTCCCTCCAGGTCTGGCAATAGCAATAGTTGGTCTCTCGTTTGTTCTCTTTGGTTATGCACTAGACACAATACTCAATCCTAGGCTCAGAAGATAGAATTCTATCTTCCAAATCGATAGCATTGTTTTTTATCCTTTCTTTTTCTCCTTATCTTCTTAGGGGCCCGTAGTCTAGCCTGGCTAGGATGCGGGGTACGCCGAGCCCTTAAGGGGTGGCGCCCGACTCGGGACCCCGTGGTCCCGGGTTCAAATCCCGGCGGGCCCATCATTTGATTTTAAAGGGGTTTAGAAGAAAGTTGAGCGAGAAGATCTCTCCAGCAGACTATATGATAACCATTATTGCAAAAAGAATAGCTGGTGATATAGCCTACAGTAATAGTCCATCTCTCATCCTTAAGAAGTGGAGAGAGTATTTCAAAATATCCCAGATCGAACTTGCTAAGGCCATGGGAGTTTCTGCTAGTGTTATAAGTGATTATGAAAAGGGAAGAAGAAGTCCTGGAGCCAAGTTCATAAAGAGATTTGTTGATTCCCTTATAAGTATAGATGCAATGAGAGGATGGGAGAGGGTCAGGGGCATTGCAAGGAGTGTAGGTATTCCCCCAGGGATTGTGATAGATATGAGAGAGTTCATGAGGCCTCTTTCAGTTGATGAAGTTACAAGCCTGGTAAAGGGAGTAATATTAGCTCCAGAATTTCCTATAGAAAGGAAGGTTTATGGTTATACCGTTCTTGACAGCATAAAGGCAATAATGGGTCTTAGTGGTGTGAAGTTCTACACTCTTCTGGGAACAACAACAGAGAGAGCTGTTATATTTACTGGAGTTAGACTTGGAAGGAGTCCTATGGTTGCTGTAAGAGTCTCTCCAGTAAAGCCCTCAATGGTTGTGATCCATGGACCAAGAGGTAATGTAGATCCTCTGGCAGTAGAACTTGCAAAGTCTGAGGGCATACCTCTTATACTCAGTTTGGCAAAGGACCTTAACGAATTGATAACATCTCTTAGAAATGCCTCAGAACCGTTAACCCTATCTATAAATATCTGAAAAAAGTTAAGCTCCCTTAAGCTTTAATATAGCCTCAGCTATATCTCCACTTGTTTCCTCAAGGGCCTTTCTTGCCTCCTCTAAGGAAACTCCTGCCTGTTCTGCGACAAGCTTCACATCATCTTCACTAAAGGATGGTGCTTCCTCTTCTTTAGTCTCTTCAGCCTCTTCTTTAATGTGCCCACCTACTATATAGAACATATTTGGCTGTCCTTTGGCTTTCATTAATGCGACACTATTTGGGGACTCTATGATAAGTTTTTTGCCTTCAGGAAGTTTTATAATGACCTCTTCAGCTTCGATTTCCTCCATATTTATTCCCATTCTTTTGAGCATCTTCCTAAGCTCTCTAGGATTTAAGCTGAACAAGGCGATCCCTCACCTCCCCCAGGACTTTAAAAAGTTAGGGTCTCTATTAAATTTCGGTGTTAAAAATTGTCCAGAATAGTCCTTACTGATGAGTGGATTGACAAACTTATTGATCCTAAAGCTCTTATTAATAAGATAGAGGAGGTTCTTAGGTCTAGGAAAAAGGCTCCTAAAAGACCTAGTATTGAGGAAAAAGGCTCCTGGTTCAGTACGATGTTGGCTGGAGGGCTTGGATACTACGTTGTTAAGATTGTTGGTGTTTATCCTGAAAACCCTAAGAGAGAGTTACCCCTAGTTAGAGGAGTTGTGATGCTCTTCGATGCTGAAAATGGTGATATCCTGATGGAAGCAAGTGCATCAAGTTTTACTGGCTGGAGAACAGCAGCTACCACAGCATTAGCACTCAGAATGATGAGAACTAGAGGAGGAACATTGGGGCTAATAGGGGCTGGATTTCAGGGAAAATACCATGTAGAGGTTATGAAAAAAGTAATTGGTTTTGATAGATATCTGATCTACGATATAGCTAGGGAGAAGGCTAAAAAACTTGCAGAAAAGGTCAAAGGAAAGGTTGTTGAACTTGAAGATCTCCTTGAAAAATCTGATGTAATTATTTCGGCAACTACAAGCAGGGATCCTCTGGTTAAGGGATCCATGCTTAAGTCTGAGGCTAAAGTTGTAAGCATAGGGGCTCCAAAGCCTATCAAAGAGGTTGACGTTGAGACTATAAGAAGAGCTGGATGTATTTTGGTGGATACTAGAGAAGGTGTGCTCAGCGAGTCTGGATGTATAGAGGAGGCCATAAAAAACAATGTAAGCTTTGACATTGTTGAATTGGGAGAGATTGCCAGGGGAGAAAGGGCCTGCAAGCCTAAGGAGATATGGTTCTACAAGTCTGTAGGAACAGCATTGTTGGATCTTGCAACAGCCATTCATTTATTTGAGATGAGTAGAAAAACCTTTTGATATTAAAAATCTCTTCAAAAAATCTTTATGTTCAGGCCTTCTTTTTAATATCTCATCTATCAAATTATTTCTTATAATGTTTCTAAGCTCCCAAGACCTTAGTGAGAAACATATGTAACAACCTATCCTATAGAAACCCATTTTATAGAGAGGATTGAGTGGAAGGCCTTTAGATAATATATAAGTCTCTACATGGGCCCCTCCCCATAACTTTAGTGGAGCAATCAGTGGAAGACCAGTCTCATCACTTCTTAAGACGGGCCTCATAGCCCTTGTATCAGACTCTGCGTCTCTGTCCCCTACAACAACTAAGGTTTTACCTTTAGATAACTCGCTGAAAGCCTTTCTAAGGGCCAGAATCTTTCTATAAGTGCACCATCTATGTTTAGGAGTGGGCAAAGGTTTCCCCTTCATAAGTTCTTTATCGATTTCTGCATTATAGACATGATATTCTATTTTCATCAATGAGGAAATCTTTTCAATGTAATATCTATTTTCATCGAAGTCAACACCAGTGTCTACGTAAACTGGTTTTACTCTATCTTTTCCAAATACCCTTATTGCTATAAGTAAAGCTGCTGTTGAGTCTTTTCCTCCACTCCAAGGAACTATTACAGTGTCTGGCTCTTCTGAATATTCCTTAAGGATTTTTTCTGCTCTTTCTTCAAGTATTTTGATAATAGATCTATTTCCACTAATAACATCTTCGAGATCAGGGCCTTTTTCTACTTTTTTTCCAAAGAGTTCCTTTACTTTGATGTCTTCTAAATTCTGGCCAATGTAAAGTCTTGCAATAAGTTCTGGACCCAGTAGAAGTTCGTGTATCCCTCTAGAGAGCTTAAAGGCTAAGACAACTCCACTGATCTCATAGCCTAAGACTTCTGAGAGGGTTTCGATACCTTTATTATAAATAAAGAATGTGTCACCTTGGGGATCTCTTTTAAAACTAATCGTTTTGGCACTCTTGGTTCTTGATAACAAATAAGTCCCTTTCCAAGATGTATAAAGCCTTATTGATGCCCTTCCTTTGCTTATGAGAGAAAGTATTTGACTTGGAGTACTGTTTCTAACCCTTTTCGTCCTGGAGATTATCACATCAGAAAAAGGAGGAAGTTCCCTCTCAACAAGCTTGGCTATCTCACTATCCTCCTTCCCTAAAATGACTATAGTAAACGGCTTAACTTCATTTAATATTTTTTCGGCTAACTTATCTCCTCTAAGACCTCCAAGACTTTCTACTTTAATGTCTCTGACCCTGAATATCCTGACCACAGACCTTACTGCGTCTGCATCTCTTTTGCTCCTGACCAGGATCTTAAGATACATTGTAAGGGTCATTCACCTCTTAAACCAAGCATCGAGCCTTGAGATCCTACCCTTCAGGTTCTCTCTGTAAGCCTTTTTCAGCCTTGAGATCCCCTTCTCTACTCTCTCAGCATTAAAGTCATGTTTGTCTACAAGGATGCTCTTTACTTTTTCTATGTTTGGCTCTCTCCATAAGATCTTGTAATCTTTTGTGCATGGAGGTTTCTTAAAGTACTTGAATATCTCTTTAGGATCATTTTCTTCCTTGACCTTTGGGACTGTGTTTAATATCTTTAGAGGATCATCAACACTTTTAACAATTTTTAATGCCGTCTTGGGACCATAGCCTTTAACACCACCAGGATTAAAGTCTGTTCCTAAAAAGATTCCTATAACAATAAGGTGGTCTCTAGTTATTTTCAATGACTTTAGAAGGCTAACAAGCTCTATAATCTCGGGCTTTATCTCGATATATTCATCTCTTCCTGGAAGCTTTCTTCTTCCAGTTATTGCTAGGTTTCTCACAAGTCTTGGAGCTCCAAAGAGGAGGCTGTCATAATCCTGGCTTCCAGCAGCCCACACTGAACCCCAGGCTGCCATACATGCTGCTTGAGCTTCACCATCAGCTGGAGCCTGGACAACAGGCATCCCCATGGCTTCTAAAAGCTTTTTAGATTCATCAACCATCTCATTTGTCAGTCTTCCTGTTGCCTGTGCATATTTTCTAGCTTCATCAAGTCTCCCGAGCTCAACTGCTTGTCTGTATTTGCTTGCTGCTTCCTCTCTTCTCTTTATCCTCTCCTCTATCTCCTTTCTCTTCATCTCTGGAGGCTTTCCATCAAATACAAATACAGGTTTTATTCCTTCTTCCACTAAGTTTATTGTTCTGTAAAATAGACCGCTCAGATGACTTGTGACCCTTCCGTGGCTATCCATCAATGGGGTTCCATTAGGTTGTCTTATTGCAGCAAGGAACTGATATAATATGTTATAGGCGTCTAAGGCGACCTCTCTACCCTTTAAAGCCTTAAGCTCAACCTCTCTTTTGGCCTCTGAAGGTATGAGATCCCTAAGATTAACTCCCAAGCCCTTTCCCCAGTATACTTAGCGAGTTAACTCCTTTATCTACTTCTAGCAGAAAGCGTTCACTACCTGAGGCCGTTTGCGAATCGGCTGATTTTTTTATTGGTAAGAGTTCCTTGATTCTGTAGGTGTCTGATGATGAGCAAGGTTAAGCTTGTCATAAGTGACGTCGATGGAACCTTAACCAGAAGAAGAGGGGACCTGCTTCTAGATATTGATGCAATAAATGCCATAAGACTTCTTGAGGGAAATGGAATAAAAGTCTCCCTAGCAACAGGGAACAATATTCCCGTTGCTGCAGGACTTGCAAGATATATTGGAAGTACTGGGCCGATAATTGCTGAGAACGGTTGTGCTATATTTGATAGGGAGAGCTGGGAGATAATTCATGTTTGTGAAGGAAAGCCTCCAAAGGAGCTCTTTTATGAGCTTAAGGCTCTTGGGTTAAAGCCTAGCTGGCAGAATCCATACAGATATCATGACATAGCATTTCTAGACCCCAGAAAGGATCCTAGTCTAAGAGCTAAGGTTGAGGAGATAGTTGCTAAATATGGTAGCTACGTTACCATAGTTACTGGTTATGCTTATCATATAGCCCCTAAGGGGACTTCTAAGGCCAAGGGTGCTGAGATTGTCTTGAAAATTCTGAACATCGATAAAAGTGAGGCAATTGCTATTGGAGATGGAGAAAATGACATACCGCTATTTGAGGTTCTTGGCTTCTCTGCAACGCCTTCAGATGCGGATCCTCAGGCCAAAGCCAAAGCAAAATACATTGCATCTCTTCCTGGAGGAAAAGGATTTGCTGAGATAGCTGAGATGATAGTCAAGGGAAAGATTCCTTAGGGTGTTTATTTGTCCTGAACTTTTCTAGAATAATATTTTCTAAAGTGTCTACATTTACTAAACTATAGCTTGAAGGTATGTCCAAGATGATTACAAATTAAAGGTTTCTTTGCTGAATAACTCAACAAGGACTGCGTTTTAAAATTCGATACTCTCTTCGCTAACGTTGGCCTTGACTAATTTCATTATCTAAGGAGATAATCCCTATAATTTATACTATATTGATCGAGGTTAAAGAACTCCTTTATTTGATATTTAATTAGTTAATAAAAGCTAAAGTGCCTCGAACTTCCTCCTCCACTCATCAAAAAGCTTAATCATATTTCTATCAACGCTTGGCTTTCTCCTCCTTATTATCTCCTTGAAGTCATCCATGCCAACAGGTCTGGGTTCTCCACTTTCTCCATTCTCAAAGACCTCTCTCACGACCCTCATATAAGCCCCTTGTACTATATCCCTTATGTCACTTCCTGAATATCCATCAAGAAATCTTGCTAGTTCATCAATGTCAACATCAGAAGCAAGTCTTATTTTCTTTGTTAGTAGCTCAAGGAGCTTTCTTCTAGCTTCATAATCTGGAAGAGGAACGTAAATCCTCTTCTGAAACCTCCTTATGAAGGGTTCATCAAGCTTCCAGGGCTTGTTTGTAGCCCCTATTACATATACATGAAGATCACAATTCTTGTCCTGGATTCCATCCATTTCCTTAAGGAACTGATTTCTCACTCTTACTTCTCCTCCAACCTCGGCTGTGTGGACCCCTAGAAGTGCATCTATCTCATCAATGAATATTATAACAGGAATGTCATCCTTTGCTCTGGACCTTGCATATGAGAACAGCTTCTTGACATTCCTCTCCCCTTCACCAAGCCACTTGCTCATTATGCTTGCTGCATCAACATAAAGAAACTCTCCATCAACTTCGTTTACGACTGCTGCAGCAAGCATAGTTTTCCCAGTTCCAGGAGGTCCATAGAGAAGTATTCCTCTAGGCCATCCTAATGGAAAGAGATCTGGTCTCCTTATAGGATAAATTATCGCCTCCTTTATTGCCTGCTTAGCGTCATCAAGCCCAGCTATATCATCAAATGTAACCTCTGGTTTTTCTTTAAGAACGAACTCTGGAGGAGTCCTTATACCATCGGTCTTTTCCTTCTGTTCGTTTATCTCAACCTCAAACTCCTCTCCTCCTGCAGAGGTTGCTATAAGCATTTTTCTCTCAAGCATCTTAAGTCTATCTCTATATTGAAATATAAGCTTTCTAATTCTTGGGGCCAAGAGATCGCTTGGATAGAGTCTTAAGAAATCTTCAAGAGCTTCTACAGCCCTCTTTAAGTTAACGCTTGCTGTTTCATAGTCTCCTCTAACCTCTGCTTCCTTATATGCTAGTGCATATCTCCTAGCTGTTTCTAGAAGTACAGCTCTGGCTCCGCTCAATAAGTACCTCACCTTTGATGATCTTAGCTCAATCTTAAGTAATAAGGGGGAAGAGAGGCAGTAGTACCAATACAATCTAATTAAGGTTTAAGAAATAATGAGGGCCTACCTTAATATGTTATGGTTTGAAATAAATAATTGAGAATGTAAATCGTCACACTGTTCACATCCTTCATAAAACTAGGTTATGTTTTTAACTTCTGGAGGGAATTAAAATATTAAGGTAAGCTTATCTTGATAAGGAGAAGAAGAGGGATTAGTGAGATATTTTCTGCACTTCTTGTGTTGATGATAACTATTGCAGTAGGACTTACTGTATATCTTGCCGCAATAGACTACTTTAGTACGCAAGAATCAGCAACAGCTAACCAATTAATTACAGCCCAAAACGAGGCTACTGAAAATCTGGTTGTAGTTAGAGCCTATATAAACAAGGCCAGTGGAAAACTTTGGATATTTGTTGCAACAAGCTCAGGGGGAGCAAAGATCTATGATATCTTTGTTGATAATACCCCTGCAGATCCTATAGGGTTCAGCCTACCTCTAACCTTGGGTCCTAATGAGTTGGTCAAAATAGGGCCTTTCTCATCTCCGGTAACATCTCCAGGAAGCCATACAGTGATGGTAGTGACTGATTATGGTAAAGCTCTAGGCTATGCAGAGGTGATAGGATAATGAGATCTGAAAGGGGGCTGGGTGGAATAATTGCTATGATAATAATTGTAATGCTCATAACAATTATAGCTCTTCACTTCCTCTTTATAAGAAGAGTCAATCAAAGTTACTCAACCATAAATCAAATAGCCAATACAAGGCAAAGACTCCTTCAGATGAGCAAGACCTTGGTCAGGGCAGGAAACATTGGGCTTCCCGGGAACAATACATATAGGATTGCTCTGATAAACTCAATGAACTACCCAATAAAGCTTTTGGGACTTATAATAACTACAACCTCAGGAAACAGCTACTTAATTAATGCATCTACTGTTCCAGAGATAATAGAAAGTATTTCCATGACCCTTTATAAATACAATGGTAAAGAGACTATTCCAGTAATGGTTTATGACAATGTTACTCAGGATATTGCAAACGGAATATTCATAGGAAAAAGCTATATGCTTGAGGTCGATCTAGTTACCAAAGTTTCTATAGATACTTCAAGGACATATTTTGTCTTCAATATACCATTCTCAGCAAAGGGGTATGAAGGCCTTAATCAACCTTCCTTTGTTCCAGTCAGAAAGGTATATGCAAACCTTACTGACTTTGCTCTGGACATAACATATTCAACTTCTCTAGTTCCTTCTGGTGTGGTTTCTGAAAGCCTTAAAGAGAGATGTGGAAACTATACTGAGACCTGGCTTGGTCCTGTAAAAATAGGCACAGTTCCTATCTATGGAAGTCCTATAAGTTACAATATTCTAAGTGGAAGTTATATCGATGGAGACAGGACCTCCCTTAAGTTAAATGATAATAATAGCCTAATTGTAGATTCTGTACCGATAGAAAAAATTGTCTTCAAGTTAGAAAAATATAAAGATAACGTTTTATATGCTGACAACTTCTCATCAAATCCGTTCAAAAATGACAGCCTAATTCCCGAATACGGAAATTGGAGTTGGTCAGAAAACTATGGAATTTATGGTGGTGGTATCTGTCAAAATAATATAGAGGTCTCTCCTAGTCTGCTTTCCAGTGGCGATTCATATGCAGAATATCCTCAATACTTCTATAAATACAATGGGTATATTTACCCAGCTTATAATGGTAATTTAGCTCTTTCCAACTTATACATTCTTACCTTAACAAGCCCCAAAAAATATCAAGGTTTTATTGACATGGTTTTCAATCCAGATTCTTATTACTTCTATACGACCACTTTAGATATGAGCTCCTCTCAGAAAAACATTTTGTATGGAAATATATGGGAATTCAATAGATTCAAAGGAATACACAAAAAATGGTCTATTTTAAATAGCACTCGTTTAAATACAACAGTTTCTGAAAATTATTGGTACTATATCCTTTCGGTTATAAATATTAGTAATGATAACTTAAACTTATATCTTGATATTTATAACATTAATGGGACTTCATTAATGAATCCAATCTATTATACGGTAGGCTTGGATGTTTTTTACGTAGGATTAGGGACCTATAACACTACAGCCTGTTTTGATATGGTAGTTATTTCTCAAAGTGATCCTCGTTTTATAACTGTTTATGGGCCTCAGGGATATAATCTTTCGGGTTGGAAAATAGAGATTGACTCTCCTAATGGCTTTGTCGCAAATGGAACTTTTAACAAAAATAATGTGGCAAAGATTTTTGTCCTTAAGGAGCCTATCATAAGTAAATGGACTATTAAGCTTTACTATCCTAATGGAACCCTAGCATCTATAATTGCCTATAATGAAACTTCACTTTATAATATTATTGGAAGTAATGTCTATAACCTTTCAATTAATATTACAAAAGAGGAATATTACTCTGCTATTGGGGATGCAATAGACTTAGAAACTCTATCAGCTAAAAACTTCTTGGTATCGTACTCCTTTGAATCCAATGTTACAGGAGAATATAGAGTTCTAGCATCACCAGATAATAAAAGTTGGTTTCCTGTAATTCCTACAGATCTCTCGGGATGGGCGACTTATAATTCTACTAATAAGGCTATAAATAATACAGCTTCATTACCATTTGTTCCAAGCTCAAAAACTATCTATCTTAAGATAGAATTTAAGTCTCCAAAGCCTTTCAAGCTTTCAATAGACCAACTCAACGTTATTGCTAATGAATTTGTATCTGAAGGGGGATATATACTTATGGTGGGATGTGGAGAAACTAATCATATAGATGTTTATAACATCACATCAGGAACTGAAGGACCTTCGTTAAAGTACTGGTTTACAATAATGCTTGAGAGTGGTGGAGCGATAACATTTAATGGAAACACAGATTTTTCCTATGACCCCGTTACTCAGGAGCTCATTGTTGTTACTCGAGGAGTGTCAAGCAATCGTCCCTCGAACCCCTCAATACTTACAGTTTACAATACAACCATAGATTTCAGTTCTATAAAACAGAACAGTAATATAACCCCAACGCTCAATAGTTTGTGTCAATTTTTAACCAAAAAGTTCCTACATCCTAAGGTCGAGGTCTTTAATAATATTATTGCTCTAGGCTTCCAAAATATTAGTTCAAAAGTCGGTAGTGTTGAATTAATGACCATTAATGAATCTAATGGCCAGATTCTCTATAAACTCATCCAGCAGCTCCCTAACTATGAGTTCTGGGACTATAGCACCTCGGCTCTAGATTATGTTAAAGAAGTTACGTATTTCACTCTTCTTGATACAGAGACTAACGAGACTGAGGTATTCAGGTATTACTATCTTAATGGAAGTTCCATGTCTATGATAGAGGTTCCGCAGATTAACATAGTTGGTAGCGCAATTGGTAACAATTATTTATGGTTTGCCATAGAAAAAGAAAACTCCTTTGTTAGGTTAGATCTGAACAATAACTCTACAAACATATGTACAATTTCCTATCAGTTGAATGTTATAGGGCCTGGAGATAGACTTGAGTTTTTCGATAATTACTTAGTGCTTATTGAAGGAAATAATACAAACGTTATCTATTTTATACAAATATCAAAGCTCCAATGCTCTTAAACAGGAATAATAAAGAATGTTTATTGAGATTGTTTTGAAGGTAAATGCAACCTTATGAGTCCTCTTTCCTCAAGCCTGAACAGAGTTCTCCTTATAGCCTCTTGAGAGACATTCAGATCCTCTGCCGCCTTTCTTATACTTATCCTTCCTCCTCTCATTCTTATGTAGTCTAGAAGCCTTTCCTGGAGCTCTTCAAGATCTATTGGCCTTACATTCCTAGCCTCCTCAGGTGGCGGAGGTAGGATCCTTTCTAGATCCCTTGAAGCTTCCTCATAGGCCTTTCTAAGGACCTCCTTTGACTCTGGCACTAGATCTGTTATCCCTCTTACCCTGACATGCTCAACGTTTATTCCAGGTATGGCGTAAAGTCTCTCTATCTCATCTTTTATTGCGCTAAGCTGGGCTGCAACCTCAGGTGCCATAGTTGTCATGTACTCATTTATATTCCTCAACATGACGACTGCCGGGCTTAGGACTTTTGCAAGCTCATCAACGCTTTTTGCTGTTCTTATCTTGCTTACAGCTAGTTTTAGTAACTTTGAGACCATAGCTAGTGCCTTTATTAAAGTGTTTTTCATTGCAACCTCAGCAGCCAAAAGCTCAGCTCCCTCTCTGTCTCCTCTCTTTATTGAATCAACTATTCTCATGTAGGACTCTTTGACCTCGCTCACAAGAGAGCCCATCATCTGCTCAAGTTCAAGCCTTTTTACCTCAAGATTTGCAGCTATTTCATCATAATCAGTGCTCTTTCCTAGGCCAACTCCGTTAAGATATCCAGCTACCTGTTCTCCATTCCACTGTTGCCCTTCGCCGGAAAGCCTTCCAAGGAATCTCTTTAATACACTTACAACCATACTGATCACCTAAGGAAACCACTTATGCCTCCAAGTGCTTTAATTGGTACTGAAGAAAGTATGGGGATCTACACTAAATAATACCCGGGTCAGCTTCGAGTGTTAACTATTTTCTGCTGCAACCTCCTAGTTGTCAGTAAAACACTAACATCATCCATAGTAGTTACCTAAGTTTACCGTTTTTCTTTTTTAACTTCTTGAAAAGCTAGGATTAATGTTAGGTAATTCTTGAAAGATCCTGCAGAACAGAAACTGTGCATATCATTGCCATTGCTCAAAACTAAAGATCAAATAAGGCTAGATACAACTTTCTGGGATCCTTCCCTTAAGATAATATTCTCTGAGTCTGTCAAGGAAGTTTATCTTTCCCTTCCCTTTAAGATGAATATCAAGGAAGTCAAGAAAGAGCCCTATTCTTTCAAGTGTAAGTTCATGGAGGCCATGTTCTATGTAACAGGCATCCTCAGCAGCCACGTCGTCAGACAACATGAGTATCTCCTTAAGGAATCTCATGAGTGCCTCATATCTTCTATAAAGCTTTTCTCCCTCTTTAGCACCTTTAGAGGTCAGCTCTATGTACTCCCCCTTCCTATGCACGACAAGGCCCTTTTTTGCAAGCTTTTCAACATATTCCACTGCAGAGGAAGGCCTGACCTTTAATGCCTTCGAGAGGTCTCTTATTCTGATTACTTTTCTTTCTTTGGATAAAATGTAGAGAGTTTTAAGGTAGTCCTCCTCTCTTCTTCCATGCGGAATAGTCTTGCTCATCTCTAAGGTTTCCCCAAAGTTGTTAGGTTAACCAAACAAAATTAATATTTTCTACAGGTTCTTAAATAAACAAAAGCTGCCTTTAAATACTCAAGGTACTCTTCTCCTCTGAGAACATGATCTGGAGAAGCCCCTCTTAATCCACCTAAAACTCTATAACACTTAAAGCCTCTGGATATCATGACAGATGTTATTAGTGATAAAAATTCGTCCCTCTTTAGAAAATAACTACAGCTACTTAGAAAGCCTATAGAGTCCTCTTCAGCAAGATCGAGTGCAAGGCTATAAGCCCTCCTGTAGGCTCCTTTACCCCTTCTAATTGAACTCTCATCACTGCTCTGAATAAAGGCTGGAGGGTCAACAACAATCACATCAAATTTATCCTTGACACTAGGCAATACTTCCCAAACACTCCCCCTAAGAATTTTATATTTTTCAACACCATTGATCTCAATATTCTGCTTAAGAATCTCTATGGCATTCGGATCTTCTTCGATAAAAGTTACCTCTCTCGCTCCTTTAAGGACTGCATGTATACCAAAACCTCCTGTATACGAAAAGATATCAAGAACCCTGTCTCCTTTACCTATAAATTTTCTTAGCTCAATCCTGTTCATTTTTTGATCTAGATAGAATCCTGTCTTCTGTCCGTTGACAATATCAACAACAAACCTTGCTCCCACTTCATCTATTATAACTTTTTCTTTCCTTCCCTTCAGCCACCTTCTTCTGATCTCAAGACCTATATCCCTCCTACTTCTCTGGGTGCTTTTTTCAAATATGTTCTGTACGCCAAGTTTTTTTGTAATAATGTTTGTTATAATATCTAGGTTCGCATCTATTGCAAGGCTACTGCTTTGAAGTACTGCAACCTCTTCGTTGTATATATCAACTATAAGACCTGAAAGAAGGTCGCCATCGCTGTTAACTAGTCTATAAGACCTGAAGCTTCTCATACCCGTTCTCTCTCTGACAGAAAGTGCATTCTCAAACTTTAATTCTAGAAGGGATTCTACATCTTTGTAAGGGCATCTTCCATGAAAAAGAATTCTTAAAGCAACAGGACCTATGGAATCCAAAAGAGCACAGGCAATAACCTCACCATCATCAGAAATCACCTCAACTGGAGCCCCTGTCTTAAGAGTTCCTAATCCTCTTATCCACTTGTTATAAACTATTCCAGTTCCTCTTCTAAGTTTTTTAAGACCCTCACCACTAACAATAACCTTCTCCACTAGACATCACCTTAGAAGCCAAAATGCTATAGGAGTAGCGATTAGGGTTGTTAGAACAACGCTTAGAAATGAGAGTGCTAAAACTCTTCCAGCCCTAGCCTTGTAATATTCTACAGTCAGGGCGAAGCAGAGATGGACAGGTGAAGCCATAACTCCTAGATAACCTCCTAAAAATGAGAGAAAAAGCATTGATGAATTTATGAAAGATCCATGGACAATATAGGTCTTGAGAAGCGGCATGGCTGTGGCAGCAAAGAAGCTTTCACCCCCAGCTGCAAGCCCCATTATGAACGGAACCGAGTAGGCCACAATTCTTGGTGAAAGACCCGCAGAAACAGCTGTTATGTAAAAAGCTTCTGGAGCCTTTGTAAGGACAAGAAGGTTCTTCAGGTATAAGGCCTCAAATAAAACTCCTTGAAGCCTTGGAGATGTTGCAAGCTTAAGTGCACTCCAGAGAGCTTTCTTAGACGGTCTTGTTATGGCAATTACCGTTAATAGTGTGGCTATTAGTGAGTAGAGGAGGCCTATCTTAACAACAAAAACTAAAAGAGCCAAAAGTATAAATGGCCAGAGAGCCTCTAAAAATAGTACAAGGCTTCTAATACCTCCTTTACATGTATACCTTATCAAGGCTGGAGTTGCAACTATCAGACCAGCAAGAATTGCCCCTACAGTTCCAAACCATGTTCTCCTTATTACTCCAGCTGGACTTATTTCTAGTACTGCCGAAGTTATTAGAATTGCCTGAAAAAGAGGCCAAGAAGGAACCCATATATGTCTAAACCAATAATTTAGATAAGATGCCCATTCTCTGCTCATCTTTGCTTCATCTAAGTATTTTTCCTTCATAGCTATTGCTGAAACCAGAGCTCCTCCAGGCATTGGAAGAAGGCCTATCAGTGCTGGGACTCCCAAAAACCCGAACTTGCAACTTATTCCTGATGTGCTTTCAACAAGCTTCTTTAAATAGCCAGTCTCTCTTAGTATTCCAGCAAGAAAAAGACTGAAGAAAAGATATATGAAAACTCTGAGGTTCACCCACTCCTTAAGGTTTATGAGGCTCTGAAGTGCGAAAATGGGTCTCTGCCAAACAATTGTATAAAAGAGATAAGTAATTATCAGTGTTGCTATAGCCCTAAGTGCACCACCTTTTTTGAATACCACTAGTACTAGAGCTATGTAGCCTAGTATGAATGCTGTTAGCTGTGATGGCACCACCTTATCACACCATCAAAGTCCATTGACAATCAGTGTTCAGAAAAGAAGATATTAAATGAATTGGAGCATACTATTTCAGAGAAAAATTCAAGGTGATGGACTTTGGAGCTCTATGAGGTTGAAAACTTCTGGAAGTTTGATATGAGAGTTGGTAAGGTTGTTGGAGCAGAGAAAATAAAGAGAACGAGAAAGTTGATAAAGCTTATAGTTGATTTTGGGAAAGAAAAAAGGACAATAGTAACCGGAATAGCTGACCAATATGCTCCTGAAGATCTGAATGGGAAGAAGTTCGTTTTTGTTCTTAATTTAAGGTCCAAAAAGTTTGCTGGAGTAGAAAGTCAAGGAATGCTTATTGTCGGTGAGGATGAAAATGGAAAGGTTTACTTAATTCCAGCTCCAGACAATGTTCCAATAGGGATAAGGGTTTGGTAAAGAAGTTAAACATAGAATTTTTTAAGGGGTATTGTATAGAACTCAAGGAAGTAGGGTGATAAAAACATGTCATTGAGAAGTCTGATGATTGAAGGTTTTGTCATATCTGTAAGTCCCATGACATCTATAAGAGAGGCCGCTAAGACTATGCATGAAAATGCTGTTGGTAGTGTTTTGGTTGTTGATGAGAATGGAAAACTTCAGGGAATATTTACTGAAAGAGATTTGGTTAGAGTCGTTGCTACAGATAAAGACCTTAACAGACCTGTAAAGGAGTTTATGACTAAAAGCGTTGAGACCCTTAAGCCTAACGACAGTTTATGGAAAGCCTTAGAGATAATGACTAATCTTGGTGTAAGGCACATACCAATTGTTGATGATGACAAAAAGCCTTTGGGAGTGGTAAGTATGAGAGATCTTCTTGATAGACTCAGAGAGACAGATCTCTAAGTTATAAGTTAATAAAAGATTTAGTTTAGAACTCGTTAAGGGATCTCAAATTCTTATATGCTTGTTCATTCAACATTTCCTTAACAGTTCACCTCAACAAGGTTATTCCGTAGGTCAGCTCGTCAGGGTTTCCCTAGCCCCTCCCTGCCTATCAAGAAGCAAGTATCAGGAACCAGGGATCGCTGATAAGTTTATAAGATGTCAGAACTTATATTACCTACCCAGTAAAGAGATCTTAAGAGATCTACAAAACAAAAAGCATCTAACCTATCCTTTAGTTCTTCAATCAATTTTAATTTCCAAAAAAGTTTAAAAGGATTGAGAGATTAAACTCTACCTGCCTAGAGACTTCTTAAAGAATTCACCAAGCCTCTTTATTCCCTCTTCTATCAGATCTTTCGATGGGTAGCTAAAGTTAAGTCTCAGCGTGTTTTCTCCTCCTCCTTCAGCAAAGAAGCTCTGTCCAGGAACATATGCAACTCCTCTTTTCACTGCTTCAGGCAGAAGCTTCTTGGTGTCTATCCCCTCTGGCAAATAAGCAAATATAAAGAGACCACCTATTGGTTTCGTCCATGAAGAATCCTTTGGGAAGTACCTTTCAAGGGCATTAAGCATGATATCACGCTTCTCTTTGTAAAGCTTTCTAGCCTTCTCTATTCCTTCATCAATAACACCTTCTCTTATTGCCTCCATTGCTATATACTGAGTTAGGTTTGGTGTGTGAAGATCTATAGCCTGTTTTGCCAGTTCCAATGACTTTATAACTTCTGAATTTGCTAAAGTCCAACCTATTCTCATTCCAGGAGAAAGGATTTTACTAAGCGTGCTCATGTATATAACCCTTCCATTTTTATCCATAGTTTTTAAAGGTTCAGCATCTACAGGCTTGAAACTGAAGAAACTGTAGGGATCATCTTCAATAACAAGAAGATCAAGTTCCTCAGCTAGTTCTAGTAAATACTTCCTTCTTTCTCTGTTCATAGTAACTCCACTTGGATTCTGGCAGGTTGGTATTGCATATATTAGCTTGATCTTTGCACCTTCCTTTAGCAGTTTCTTTGCCTTTTTCTCCAAAATATCTATTTTCATGCCATTCTCGTCAATAGGAGCTGATGCAAACTTGGCCCCAAATTCTCTGAAGACGTTTATTGCTGCTAAGTAGGTTGGTGCTTCAACAAGGATATAGTCTCCAGGATCCACAAAGACCTTACTAACTAAGTAAAGAGATTCCTGGCTTCCTGTGGTGACAATAACGTCATCATTATCGTTTACCTTGACGTTGTTTCTTCTCATAAACTGCTTCAGTATATTCCTGAATTGAGTTACACCAAGTGTAGGGCCGTATTGAAGTGCAAAGTTGCCTTGTTCCTCAATAACCTTGGCTGCTATTTTTGAGAGCTTTTCCTTTGGGAAAGTTGCAGGATCAGGAAGTCCCCCTGCAAAACTTATGACATTGCCTTGTTCTGCAAGCTTAAGAAGCTCTCTTATCTCAGAGGCTTTCATATATTTAGTTCTATCAGCTAAGAATTTTGAATATTCCACCAAAGCCTATACACCACTTAAACAATAAGATTATTAGGAATTATTATAGATGACTACAAAATGATAATTCGCATTAGTGTATCAATATTCCCATTCTAATTTTTATTAAATCATTACCAAAGAGGACTCTTTAAGCCTAAACTAGAATCTGTCATTTTTATCGTCTCTTCAGCTGAGGTTGTGAGGCCTGTCACTGCTCTTATAGCATCAATATTCTCTGGTATGACTATAGATTCTTGATGTATTGCCTGGAAAAGCATGACTTCGTTACCTCTAGCGGTTATAGAGTCTTCAAACACTATAAGCTCAGGGATATCGCCCCTTCTCCTTACCTCTCTTGCAGCCTCAACGATTTCTGCTGTACTTTTTATTCCAGTAACCTCTGAATTAATTAAAATTATTCTAGGGGATTCCTCCAAAATTGATAATATGTCTTCTTTTACCACGGTTTTTGAGAGCTTCAATATAACATTGTGTATATGCATAAGGGTTGTTGGAACGATAACTGCTGCAGTAACTATGTCAAGCCAAGGAAGTACTTCCCTTACATCCTCGCCATGATGGCTTGGTATTACTGGAGGGTTAAGAACTATGGCATTTATCGGTCCTCTTTTTATCTCTTTAGGATCTGCTGCTCTCCTAACTATAATAGCCCTAACATTTTCTACGCCAAAGGCCTTATGAAGAGTACATATCAGTCTTAATAGTCCAGTTGTATTGCAAGAGACTACTCTAAGACTCTTTTTATTGAGTGCGTCCTCGTAATTACAAAGTGTACTAAAAGATTTTTCAGCTACATCAGCTTTCTCTCCGCCCTGAAATATTGCTTTTATTCCTTTGCTTAGATATAAACTCTTATACTTTGCTCCAGTTCCTCCTGGGGTTGTATCTACAACGACATCAACCTTAGATAGCAGATCGTCAAGTGTCCCTCTAACTTCAATACCTTTTTCTTCAAATCTTCTAATAGACTCATCTTTGGGAACATAGATGCCTATTCCGGCTCTCTGGGCCTGAAAAGCTGCATAATCAGGTGTTCTCTTAACTATCCCTACAAGCTCCATATCATCTTGAAGAAATATTGCATGTGACACTCTCTTTCCTATGGTTCCATAGCCATTGACCCCAACTTTTACAGACAAACTTCAAGCACCCATTTGGTTAAAGCTCATTTTAAATAAAATAACTTGTATGATTTGTCAAGTGCCTTTATAGCCGGTAACTCTCTCCCAGTCAGGGCATAGACCAATGCCCCCCCTCCAGTACTCACATGTCCTATCTTGCTTCTCAGTTCTTTGCTTAAAGAGGAGAGAATCACATTAAAATGACCTCCTCCAAAAACCGTAAATGCTCTTCCGCTGAGGGCTGCCTCAGCAATCTTTCTTGTTCCAGTCCTAAATCTAGAGTCCTCTATAACACCTGCAGGACCTTTCATGATAATAAGGGCAGAGTTCTTTAATATTTTTGAATAAACATCTATGGTCTTAGGACCTATATCCTTGGGACTTCCCTTGATGCTATCCGAATCAACAACTTCTACAGTATTGTTTCTCTCACATATAAAGTCAAGCGGGACTAATATTTTGCTTCTGGTAGTTTCTAAAAGCTTCCTTGCTCTTTGCGCTAGGATTTTGCTTCCCTTTCTTTTAAGAATTTCCTTGCTCTCTCCTACATAGACTCCTTTTGCTTCTAGAAACAGTAGAGCGAGAAGACCTGTTGTAAGTATATAATCTGCTACATTATGTCTCACTGCATAGTCAATTACCTCTATCATGTCTTTGAGCTTTATGCCACCCACTACAAAGGTCTTAGGTCTTTCTGGCCTTTCTAGGACCTGTGAAATGGCTCTAAGTTCTTTCTCCAAAAGCCTCCCCGCAGCTGAAGGCATTTTTAGGGGGAAACCCACGAGGCTAGCTTGGCTTCTATGACTTGTTGCAAATGCATCATTGACATAGCAATCAACAAACTTTGAAATTCTTGATACAAATATGCTTCTTGCATGAACTTCTGGAGGAGCCTCTACAAAGTCCTCCGAAGAAAGCCTTGTATTATCAAGCATGAGTATCTCTCCTGGTTTAAGTTTAGTTATTGCCCTTCTAGCTTCAGGACCAAAAACGTCGTCTATAAAGGATACCTTTCTGTCTATGATTTCAGAGAGTGTCCTTGCATGTTCCTCAAGGCTTGTAAAGTCTTCTTGGCCTGGCCTTCCTTGATGTGCTAAGACTACTAGAGCCTTTTTTGAATCAAGGAGTTCAAGTATAGTCTCTTTATGGGCCTTGAATCTAGTGACGTCTAATATTTTTCCTGAGTCACCTATCGGAGAGTTGACATCTATTCTCAGTATAACTTTTTTACACATATCTGGAAGGTCATCTAATATGGGAACTGTGAAGTTCATAAACGTTACAGGCACCCAAACCCCCACTTTGTTGAGTAAAGATTGCAGATTTTAATCTCTAGTCTAAAAACTTCTGCATGGGTGAATTGAATGCTAATTGAGTGGTGTGGTAACTCCTACTTTGTTCTTCACTCAAATAAAGGAGTAGTTATTGCTTTAGATCCACATGATGGTGGAAGTCTAGGCTTACCTAAATGCAAGAGAGAAGCCGATTACATTCTCATTACACATAACCATTTTGATCATAATGCTGTCGAGGAAGCTAGTAGTAAGAACACCAAAGAAATAGTAAGATGGAAAACCGGGGAGTTTATATTGACTTCTGACATCAATGTTGCTGGTTACAAATTCTATCACGACAAGGCTGGAGGTTCGTTAAGAGGATCTGTTGTCGCTTATAAAATTTTTATCGACAACTTGACAATAACCCACATGTCAGATATAGGTCATATTCCTCCAGAATCTTCTCTCAAGCCAATAAAGGAGAGTGACATCCTTATACTCCCTGTTGGAGGGGTAACCACAATAGACGCCTTGGAGGCCTGGAAACTGATAGAACTCCTAAGGCCAAAAATGGCTATCCCAGACCACTTCTGGATCCCAGGGATGACTGTTCCTTATGATCCGCTTGAAAAGTTTCTCTCAATATCTAAGGCCAGAAGGCTTAGAATAGAAAAAGGATCTTTGAATATATCCCAATCGTCTCTCCCAGAAAAGACAAGCATTGTAATCTTCGAAGAAACGGCAAGCGGTGCTAGAACATCTCTCTAGATGTGGCGCCGGGGGTGGGATTCGAACCCACGCGTCCAAGATAGGACAACGGGTCTCGAGCCCGTCGCCTTAGTCCGCTCGGCCACCCCGGCACTAGTTCTCATAAATCTATAGTAGAAAGGCTAACTATTCTGTCTTATATCTAAAACTATAATCGATGTCTTCACATTCAGGGAAAAGTCAAGTCTACATCATCTGTTTTATCTCTATGTAAACGTTCTCTGGAACTCTTATTCTCATTAGTCTTCTAAGAACCCTCTCATCAGCATCAACATCTATGAGCCTCTTGTGAACTCTCATTTCCCAGTGTTCCCAATACTTGGAGCCTTCACCATGAGGCAATCTAAATATTGGTATCTCTAACCTCTTCGTAGGTAAAGGTATAGGACCTCTTATTCTAACTCCTGTCTTTTCGGCAATCTCTCTAATCTGTTGGACTACCTCCTCAAGATTTCTGATATCTGTACTCCATAGCCAAATCCTGACTCTGAACGCCATGTCCTATCCTCCGGAGACTATATCTGTCCTCCACAACTTAAATATAATTCAAGGATAAAAATGTTCAAAAAACAGCTTCTTCTTTGAATAGAAGTTAATTGCAAGTTTTTATTATTATTTCGTTCTTATTTCGACCTTGGCTGGAACAAGGTCGGTTACTATTCCTATTCCTATTGTTCTGTTCATGTCTCTCATTGCGAACCTGCCTAGTTGTGGAAATTCATTGAACTTCTCTATTACCATAGGCTTTATAGGCTTGAACTTCACTATGGCAACTTCTCCAGGCTTTAGGAATGAAGGTTTCTCCTCTATTACCTTGCCTGTCCTAGGATCAAGTTTGGCAACTATCTCAGTCATCCTGGCACTTATGCTTGCTGTATGAGCATGAATAACTGGGGTATATCCAGGAGCAACAGCACTTGGATGCCAAATCACAAATATTCTTGCAGTGAATTCCTCAACTACTGTCGGTGGAGTATTAAGATGACCAGCAACATCCCCTCTCTTCAGCTCCCTAGCACTTATACCTCTTACACTAAAGCCTATATTATCTCCTGGTTCAGCCTTAGGTATATCCTGGTAGTGCATCTGTATGCTTCTAACCTCACCCACGAGCCCTGGAGGCATAAATACTACTTTGTCTCCTGCCTTGAGAACTCCCGTCTCAACTCTGCCCACAGGTACGGTTCCAGCTCCGGGTATACTATAGACATGTTGAATAGGAATCCTTAAAGGCTTATCTACAGGCTTGCTTGGTATCTTAAGCATGTCTAATGCTTCAGCTAGGGTAGGGCCATTATACCATGGCATATTAGGGCTTCTCTCTATAAGGTTGTCACCAAGCCAGGCACTTACTGGTATGAAAGGCATTTTGCTTGGATCATAGCCTAGGCCTTTCATGAATTTTCCTAGGACCGATACTATTTCTTTATATCTCTTTTCACTCCACGGAGGCTCAGTGGCGTCCATTTTGTTCACTGCAATTATTATCTGGTCTATTCCCATAGTCTTTGCAAGTAGAAGGTGTTCCCTGGTCTGCCCCTCAGGACTCATTCCAGCTTCAAACTCTCCTTTTCTAGCAGAAACTACAAGAACTGCAGCATCTGCTTGGCTAGCACCAGTTATCATATTTTTAACGAAGTCTCTATGGCCAGGGGCATCGATTATTGTAAATATGTATTTCTTTGTCTCGAACTTCATAAAGGTCAAGTCTATAGTTATACCTCTGTCTCTCTCCTCCTTCATTCTGTCAAGGACCCAAGCAAACTTAAAGCTCTCTTTGCCTTTTGCCTTAGCTGCCTCCTCTAACTCTTTCATCTTTTTTTGGTCTATGAGGCCAAGTCTATAGAGCATATGGCCAACTAAGGTGCTCTTTCCATGATCTACATGGCCTATAACCACTAAGTTCAAGTGAGGCTTCTCCGGCATGTGTTTTGCACCTCCTTGAGTACTCCGAAAAGAAGGTCCTTAGTAGCAGGTTATAAATGTAGCTATCCGTTTAGGTGTAACTAATGTGGGGAGAAAGATATCGAAATATACTTACCTTGAGCTCAACGCTATTCTCTCTATCTCCTCCTTTTGCTTTATTGCATAACTCTGTGGATTACCTTTTGATGTAAGTATAATCTCCTCAGCCAAGCACTGCTCTATAGGCTTAGGATTATTAAATGCACATAGCCTAGCTCCCTCAGCCAAAAATCTAAGTGCTAAATCAACTCTTCTCTGTGGTGCAACGTCTACAGAAACTCTATATGTTATTCCTCCATACATTATCCTAGTTGTCTCTTCCCTGGGAGCAGCATTCTCTATAGCTCTTACCAAGACCTGAATAGGATTTTCTCCAGTCTCAAAGTATATGATATCGAAGGCTGTTTTAACGATGTTATATGCAAGGTGTTTCTTACCTCCATTTCTTCCTGGTCCCATTAATTTGTTCATAAGTCTCTCAATTATGGGAACCTCTGCTTTTCCAAACCTTCTATGTTCATGTCTACCTCCAGTATGAGGAAGCCAGATGGGTTTCAGAGAAATATATCTCTTCAAACTCGGATCCCTGATTTCTATTCCTATCCAGCTCCACTTGCCAAATAACCTTATGGCATCTGCCCTAACCTCTATGTCCTCTGGCAATTTCGTTTCCTGTGCCATTTTGAAACACCCGCTTTCCTAGCTAGACACTGATATTTGAGAATTTTAAGTTTATAAAAGGCTTAAAAAGAACTTTAGTAAACAAATAATTAAACTTAGTATCAGAAGAGAAAAGGTAAGTAACTTAAGCACTAGATTCTCTGGATAAGTCAACGGGGCAGAAGTATTGAGTGAAAGAGCTCTCTTAAAATCAGATGATATCTCAGTCTTTATAGGTCTTGCTCAAGAAGGCAGTACAAGCTACATAATAACTGGTATTGAACTTATCCTTGAGGATGGTAGGAGTCTTACACTTGTTAATATACCTGTTGATGTGGCAAATGCAATAAAAGCTCTTAGAGGCGATATAGACTTTCCTAGGAGGGAAAGTCTATTCGATCTTTTAGCAAATTATGAAGCTTTTAAAGATGAGTTGGCAAGAACTCTCAAAAAAGTCATTATAGACGAACTCGACATGACTACGGGCCTTTATACAGCAACTGTTGAGTTTGAAGATGAAGGAATGGTCTCTGAAATCAAAATGATACCCAGCCATGCAATATTTCTTGCTCTTCTTACAGGGGCCCCTATTTACGTTTCTAAGGAGCTTGTTGATTTAGAAGAGTCCCTTGATAGAGATGAAGATGAGGAGGATAAGTAAAGCATTAAATAGAATGAAATAAGTAACAATAAAACACTTTATCTTCTTGGCTTCTGCTTCTTACCTTCCCATAATGCCTTTAATGAAACTCCGTTAACCATTACCACCTTATATCTGACTCCTGGTATATCTCCCATTGATCTGCCTCTTGGACCTCCTATACCTTCTATTATAACTTCATCATGTTCATCGATATAGAGTATTCCACCATCTCTTGGAACGAATGCCGTAACAACCTTTTTATTTTTGACAAGTTGTACTCTCACACATTTTCTTAGGGCACTATTGGGCTGTCTTGCCTCGACTCCTACCTTTTCCAAGACTATACCTCTAGCCATCGGTGATCCTTCTAAGGGATCATACTTCTTTTTAAGGCCTAGCATCTTTATTCTGAATTCTCTCTGGCTCCATCTAAATTTGAGCCTCTTCTTCCTTAGCTTTCTGGCTGCAAACATGCCTGTAGGAGCTTTCTTACCCGTCATCCCTCTTAACCCCTTAAAATTACTCAAACTAGGAGTTCTTAAAATGTTATCTTAACGCAAGATCACACTATCTATGTCAAAAAGCTTCTTCAGCACTAATCTGGCTCTCTGACTATTTCTTCCACCCTTGCCTATAGCCTTTCCAAGGTCATCTTCATGAACTCTGATGTAAATCACCTTTGAATCACCTCTTCTGACTACATTTATATTGACAAGTCTAACTCCAGAAAACAAGTTTCTGACCATTGATTCTAGATCGTCTGCATATGGAAGTATCTCAACGTTTTTCCCAAAGAGCTTCTCTAAAAGCCTTATATTTCTTCCTCTCCTTCCTATAGCTTTGCCCATGTCGGAAGGTTTTACTAAAAAGATCAATCTATTGTTGTCGTTATCAACTACACATCTATAAGCCATAGCACCTGTAAGGTCTCCAAAAACAGAGAGATATCTTAACTCTTCAACAGTTATTCTGTCGTCCTTGGTTGTACTCAATCTCACTCAATCACCTCTCTGTGATTTCACCAACTAAATCAAGAATTCTTGATTCACCCTCGTCAATGACGGCGAGCATAGATATTTTAAAAGGTTTTCCACAAATAATTCCTAGGTCTTGGCTTGTGCCCTTGAAGATATAGATTGGAACTTTTCCTAGATTTGCATAGTAAATTGCCCGCTCTCTAAGTTCAGGAGGTGCATTCTCAGCAATCACTACCATCTTTGCTTTCCCAGATGCTATAACCCTTATTGTCGAATTAGTTCCAAGAGTATACTTACCTGTACGTATTAAATTCTTAAGCTCTCTCTCTATGCTCAAACTCAAATTCGTTCACCTCTTTAACCTCATTCAATTTCCTAATAAGACTTCTTGCCACGCCTGTGACTATCGTTCCTGTACCTGTTGGTGGTTCTAAACCAGCTATAATGCTTTCTGTAACACCCATAAACTCCTCAATAGCTCCTGAGGCTGCAGCTTCAAAGAGGTTTTTAGTTGTAACCTCATAAGCAGCTTTCGCAAGAACACTAGTCTTATCTCCAACAACCCCTAAACGGCCTATCTGCCTTATCTTTCCTGTCCATGTCATTATATCAGCAACTAACATTATGTGTCTTATATCAACGTCAAGACCACTGTTACTCAGAACATCAATAATTTGTTCTATTATGGCATTACGTGCAGCTTCAATTCCTAAAACCCTGGCTATTTCATGTATATTGTTTGTCCTGACCTTTCTATAGTCAATACCTCTGATCCTGATAACCTCTTCTAAGTTAGAACCATCGGTATAGATAATGTATTCTCCGGTTCTAGAATCTTTTCTTATTATAGCCCTCCTTATTCCCTTTATTCCCTTTAGATAAGCTCTCTTTACTTTGTCAACGATATTAGTATAAGTCTTTATATCATAAAGGTATTCATCAGGAAGAACTTTTTCACTCAAAGTTACATTAATTACATATGGGTTTTCTTCATCAATCTCAAACTCGCCAAGCTTAAGCCTCTTTAGGGCATCAAGAACCATTTGGGTAGTAGCTCCTTTATCCTCCATCATATCCTTATCAAGAGTTATTGTGAGAGTTCTATCACCTATAATGTAATTTATAGAGTCCAATATGTTCTCCATCATAGTATATTCTAAACGTCTTGCAATTTCTTTAGCTTTTTCTCCATCATACTTATATCTCTCATCAAGATATATTATCATCATAGGTGTTGATGGCTCCCTTTTTGCATCCACAATTTCTATTAGCCTAGGAAGTCCTAAAGTGACGTCGAATTCTATAAGCCCTGCATAGTGGAAAGTTCTAAGGGTCATCTGGGTGCCAGGTTCTCCTATTGACTGAGCTGCAATTGTACCAACAGGTTCTCCTGGTTGAATCATATGTGCTATAAAGTCTCTTACGGTTTCTTCAACAATTTCTATTTTTTCATTCTTGGTGAGGTTAGGAACTTCGTTAAGCTTATTGACTAATTCTTCATAAAGGTTTCTAGGAAGCAATTCTTCAGCAGCTTTAAGTACACTATCTAAGTTTCTTTTATTGTCTTCTATAATCATTACTTTCTCACCTCCTTCCTTGAGTCAATAGAGACCTTATGTAGTCTTACACTCTCGATTATCCTGTCTATGTCTACAGGCTTTCCATGATATGTTAACATAGGATCTGCTCCATCCTCACCGTATCTAAACTGTACTATGTTCCCATAACTATCTCTCACTGTTCCATCATAAGAGACCACAAGGTCTTGAAGGGCATTTATTAACCTCCTCTGCATATAACCACTCTGGCTAGTTTTGACTGCAGTATCTACAAGACCTTCACGGCCTGCACCTGCATGCATAAAGACCTCTGTAGGTCTAAGTCCTTCAACAAAGCTATGAGAGACAAAGCCTCTGCCTTCAGGACTCAGATCGTTTTGTTCGAAATGAGGCAGAGTTCTTGTTCTGAAGCCTCTGGAAATTCTTTGGCCTCTCACACTCTGTTGTCCCAACATAGCCGACATCTGAGTTATGTTTATATCACTACCTCTGGCTCCTGTCCTAGCCATAACAAAGACATCATTAAAGGCATCAAGATAACTTATTGCAATAGAACCAGCCTCATCTCTTAGCCTGTTTAGCACATCTATAATTCTAAGCTCCAAGCTCTCCTCAGGTGTTCTTCCTGGAAGCGTCTCCAAGGTACCTTTTCTATATTCATCTATGAGCTTTCTTACCTCATTTCTGGCCTCCTCTATTTTTTTCATGATTTTCTCTCTAGCTTCCTTAGGTATTTCTAAATCGCCATAAGAAACTGTTAGTCCTTTTACCTCTAGTACCCTTATGAACATTCTAAATACGTTATCTAAGAAGTTCTTTACCGTATTGTGACCATATTCTAAAGCCATTATATGTAGAATGTTCTGAGGTTCCTCAGCTCCAATTCCCTTCTTATCTAAAACCCCCATAAGGAGTTTTCCATTCTTTACAACAACTATTGAATCATTCATGCAGTCTATAGAACCGCACATGAGGTTTCCTGCATTTATCTTAGCCTTACCTCTAAAGTTCATGTCATTAGGCAGGTGAAGGCTTATCATTTGTTTCCCTGTCCACATTGGTTTGGGCTTTATTATTGCAGGTTCTGGCATCTCACCAACATAGTCAGTAGCTGCAAGGATCCTTACAACCTCTTCTTTAGAGAGAAGTGTTGTCTTTATTGTAAGAAGATAAGCTCCACTTATGTAATCTTGCCTACCCCCTATTATAGGTCCTCCATATCTTGGCGTAAGTATGTGCTTCTCGACTAGTAACAGCTCTCTGGCCTCTGCCATAGCATCTTCTGATCTTGGGACATGAAGGTTCATCTCGTCACCATCAAAATCTGCATTATAGGGAGGGCATACAAGCAAGTTTAACCTAAAAGTTCTTCCTGACATGACCCTAACTATGTGACCCATAATAGACATTCTATGAAGACTTGGCTGTCTGTTGAACAAGACTATGTCCCCATTAACAAGATGTCTCTCTACATAATCACCTGGTTTAAGGCTCTCGGCAAGCTGTTTCCAGTTTCTATTATATCTTAGGTCTATCTTTCTATCCTCATCAGCCTTATAGACATGAGTCGCTCCTGGCCACACATCAGGGCCATTTACGACGAACTTCCTGGCCTCTTCTATGTTGTCTGGAGTAACCCTCATTGGTATTGTAAGTATTTTTGCTATGTCAACAGGGACACCAACCTCATTTATACTTATATTAGGATCAGGTGAAATCACTGTTCTTGCTGAGAAGTTAACTCTTTTTCCTGAAAGGTTTCCTCTTAATCTTCCTTCCTTACCTTTTAGCCTTTGAGCTAAAAGCTTTAGAGGCCTTTTCCTTTTGTATGTTATCTGCCCGACATTTGGAAGTTCATTATCTACATAAGCAGCAACCAGTTGTTGAAGCCTATCCCATGCAGCCTCGACAATAGACTCTGGAGATCCTCCTAGAAGTTGTTCTCTTAGAGCCAGATTTGTCCTAACAATTTCATTGAGTGCATGGGTTAAATCATCTTCGGCTTTAAGAGCGGTTTCAAGGGTTATTGAAGGCCTTACTGCCAAGGGAGGTACAGGAAGTGCCGTCAAAACCATCCATTCAGGTCTTGCTCTCTTAGGATCAAGTCCCAAGAGCTCTATATGATCATCAGGTATTCTTTCCAGCCTATCTCTTATATTTATTGGTGTGAGCCTGACCTCACCTTCGGGTCTCTCTTCATAGAAGTAAATAGGTCTCGTATACCTTATTTTAAACTGCCTTGTGCCACAATGAGGACATTCCATAACTTGGGCAGCTTCTCTCTTTATCTCTTTTGCAAGTTGTCTAGCTAGAACAGGCCATCTTCTCCTTAATCTTCTTATCAGATTCAAAAGATAAGCTATTCTTTCAGGAGGTAACTTAAGTCTACCACATTGTCTACATGTTGCTTGAAGCAAACTATGAATTATATCACCAAAACCTGGATGTATTACAGGTCTTGCTAAATCTATCTTTCCAAAATGTCCAGGGCATTCCTCTCTGGTATTTCCACATACAGGGCATCTCTCTCCAGGCTCTATTGCTCCAAAATTCGGATCCCTAAGACCACCTGCAACAGGACTTCCATCGGCCTCGTAGAGTTGTGGTACGACGACAGTTACTTTAGCCATTTTTCTAATCTCGCTAGGGGAAAGAACTCCAAATTGAACTCTATCTATCACATATTTTTCCTTAAACTTAAAGTTAGGAGATGACATAACAACCACCTCTCCTAAGACGTTTCTTCAAAGCCTGAGGATCCATTGCCTTTGAGAATGTTTGAGATATCAACGCCAGTCCTCTTCTTAAGAATATTTATCTTGTCTGTAACTTTGATCTCAGGCTTAATTCCCATACTTAGTATCTCTTGTAACAATAACTTAAAAGCATAGGGAACCTTTACAGGAACCACGTCGGCATTAGGTCCATGTATTGGGCATTCAAAAGTTCCCTTTTTCCTATTGTACCATGCTATATGACCACATTTTTTACATACATACATAACATAAGCGTCGCTGTTGTCAAGAAGTCTATCTCTTGCCAAGCTGCTTGCACCATGTCCTATAAGGCAGTCTCTTTCCATCTCTCCAAATCTAAGGCCTCCCTGTCTTGCCTTACCCTCTGTGGGTTGTCTTGTAAGAAGGTGTCTTTTACCTGTAGCTCTAGCATGCATCTTATCAGCAACCATATGGTAGAGTCTTTGATAGAAAACAATTCCTATAGTTATAGGCTTCTTTATCATTTCACCCGTTCTTCCATCATACATTATTTCCTTTCCATAAGGGTCATAGCCATGTTTGAGAAGCCTTATCTTTATATTATCTATTTTTTCTTTATAAAATGGCGTTCCATCTATATACCTAGCCTCGAGGGCTCCAAGTTTTCCAGCTATCATTTCGAGAAGTTGGCCTACAGTCATTCGTGACGGAATAGCATGAGGGTTTAAAACTATGTCTGGAACTAGTCCTTCCTCGGTATAAGGCATATCGTAGTGAGGAAATATCATTCCAACAACTCCTTTCTGACCATGTCTGCTTGCAAACTTATCTCCTATCTCTGGGATTCTGAGATCTCTAACCCTAACCTTCACCAGCTTGTCCCTGCTTGTAGTCTGGGTTATAAAAACGGTATCAATAACTCCTTTCTCCCCATACCTAAGTTGGATGCTTGTATCTCTCTTTTGCATGAATGCTGTCTTGAGAATTCTTTCCTCACCCATAAATCTTGGAGGACTTTCTCTACCGATTAAAACGTCTCCTCCCTCAACTTCAACCTCAGGTGCAACTATACCATCAATTTCTAGTCTTTTGTAATACTGGTCGCCTTTATGGTCTCTTAGATCTGGGCTTGGAACAGTTATTTTATCACTAACACCCCCAGGATAAACATTCTCCTGGGCTACGTAAACCCTAAAGAAAGATGCTCTACCAAGTCCCATGTCTATCGAGAACTTATTAAATATCAATGCATCCTCTATGTTATAACCTGTATAGGACATAAGTGCAACTACCATATTTTGTCCTGCAGGTCTATCATTATAACCCATTAACTCCAATGCTCTTGTCTGAACTATAGGCTTCTGAGGATAGTGGAGTAAATATGAGTGGCTGTCAGGTCTATATGTATAGTTTAATGCATATAGTCCTAGGGCCTGTTTTGCCATTGCGCTTTGATATGTATTTCTAGGGCTTTGATTGTGTTCCAAATAAGGTATAGTGCTTGCTGCAACACCAAAGATTGCTGGGACCCAAAGTTCTATATGTGTATGTTCTTTTGTTATTTCCCATGGAAATTCAGCGATATAGGCATTCTCCTCCTCATCAGTATCCAAGAACTCTATTATTCCCATCTTAACTAGGTCCCAAAAGCTTATCTCGCCATTAGCTAGTTTCTCTACGTGCTCTTTCTTCAGCTTTATCTCTCCGTTTTCAACTACGACCAAAGGTCTCATTAGCCTGCCTTCATCGACATTTATATAAACCTCGTTTATATACTCGTCAACTATATGAGCGACACTAACCTCATGAGGAAGCTCACCTTTTCTTCTTAGCTCTCTAATCTTCCTAGCAAGTTCACTTCCATTGGAATGATAACCTATTGGGCTTCCGTTCAAAAAGACCTTAGATCCCTTGATCATGATATCTGGTACATTCCCAGTCTCTACAACTTCTTTTATTAGATTCATTATTGGAACCGTACCTAACTCCTTGTAAAGTCTTTCTTCAATCTCATTTTCCGGGATACCAACAGATATGTAAGCATAAAGTGCAAGGTTCTTAACAAGTCCACAGTTTACTCCTTCAGGTGTCTCAAAGGGACATAGCCTTCCCCAATGTGTTCCATGAAGATCTCTAGCTTCAAAGTGTGCCTGACCTCTGCTTAAAGGAGAAATGACTCTTCTGAGGTGGCTCAGAAGGCTTATCCAGTTTGTTCTGTCAAGTTGCTGGCTTATCCCAGTTCTATCTCTACCCCAATTACCAGTAGCTATTGCACTCCTTAACCTATCACTGATTATATTGGGTTTGACCAGGTGTCTAAGTGTTATCTTCTTCCTTCTGCTTAATGATTCTTCCAATTGACTGCTTACATGTCTAACTAGGGCCTGATAAGACTCCCTGAAAAGCTCAGCTATAAGGTCTCCGGCAAGTCTTAATCTCTTGTTAGAATAATGGTCTTTGTCATCAGGCTTTCTTTTTCCGAGATATAACTGAAGGACTCTGTTGGCCATCTCTGCAAGATACAGAGCTTTCTTTATCCTAGCCTCTGGGCTGTTTCCGAGGTGAGGTAGGAACTCGTTATCTAAGAACTCCTCAGCTCTCTTGATTCTGACCTCCCTCGCTTGGCCTGGAGCAAGTCTGTTTCCTATATACTCCAAAGCTTCCTCTCTGGTTGTAACTATCTGTGATACCTTTTCGAATGAAGGAAGAAGTTCTCTCTGCACATCAGGATCTGTTGAAATGGCAAGCATTATTTCAGCGTCTTTCTCAAGGCCCAAGGCTCTCATTAATATAACAAATGGTATCCTAGATCTTATTCTGCTCATGCTTATTTCTAGGCTTCCATCACTCATTCTATCAACTATAACTTGTCTTCTTATACCAAGGACCGTAGAGACAACCTTGGCTGTATGTGTTATTTTTGTTGTCCCTGCTCTTGCATATGTAACTATAATTCTATTTACAGCCAGATCTTCTTGAGCAACTATTACCTTTTCACTTCCGTTTATAATGAAGTAACCTCCAGGATCATTAGGATCCTCTCCCATTTCCAAAAGCTGTTCCTTATTCATTTTAGACGTTGGGTCAAGTACAGATTTGACCATAACAGGAAAATCACATATTTTAACACGTTCTCTCTGGACTTCAATGCCATTTTCTATTATACTCATGTCCAGGTATATTGGAGCTGAATAGGTTATGTTCCTTATTCTAGCCTCCATAGGAAGTATTTTTCTTGGATATCTTTTATCCGTCTCAGTTACCATAGGTTCATCTATCTTAACATTGTTTATAACTACCTTTACATCATATTCCTCGAGAGGCGAAAGGATCCTAGCCCTTCTAGGCAATCTAACCATAGGTCTTATCTCTTTTATTGAAAACACTATCTCTTTAAGCTTTCGTGCCACTAATGAATTGTATGAGTCTAGATGTTGTCTTGCAAGACCTAAGGACTCAATATAAGATTTGAACACTACCCAAAGATCATCAGGACTTATCTGATCATCTGGACCTTTATTATTAGAATTCAAACAACACACCTCCAAGAAAACTAATAGGGCACCACTATCCTATAGACTATGCTTTCTCCAGCTGTTGGAGACCTTCTTCTAATTTCGATAATATCTCCTGGCTTAGCTTTAAGTATTCTGACAATAGGATCATTAATACTTATCATAGGAAGATTCCAAGGCCTAACTCCTAATTTTCTGAGAACCTCAGCTGCTTCTTCTAAAGTAAGTACCCTGTGTTCAGGTACAAGCTCATGTTGAAGAATCTTCTTGCTAACCCTACCAGGTTTAGGCATACCCCCACAACCACCCAAAGGAAGCTCGTTGCAAGCAAGGTTTATTTAAGCAACGTAGAGCTGATATTTTTTGTCTTAAGACCTTCCAATATCTATGCAAACTTTGCTGAGTGGTAATTATTGTATGTTGAGATACTGAAGTACAAAAAGCATCCAGAGGACATTAAGCATTTAAATTCTTCGAAAGGGAGATTACTTGCGGTTGGGCCCGTAGCTCAGCCTGGTAGAGCGGCGGGCTCTTAACCCGTAGGTCCCGAAGGCCCTGGCCTATGGGAGCGGAAGTCCCGGGTTCAAATCCCGGCGGGCCCGCCACAAAACAGAATGGGCTCCTAAGACAAAGTATGAGAGCTTTGAAGCAAAATTGGTTTTAGCCTTCTTTTTGTAAAAGCTTTTTACTGGAGAGTAGGCCAGAGGCCTAGAAAATGAAAAGAAAACTAGTAAAGTTAGATAACAAGCTTTATAATATAGATGGGTTACCAATAGTTGTTCATAAAAAGTCTAACTCACTAATACTTGCAGATATTCATTTAGGTTATGAAGATCACATGGCCTCTTTAGGAATTTTTCTTCCTAGGATGCAACTAAGAACTTCACTAGAAGTCTTGAATAGCGCTCTAAATTCTATAGGTTCTATGTCCAGAATAATTATAGCTGGTGATTTAAAACATGTGTTTGAGAAGTTAACTCGGCAAGAAAAAATTGAAAGCATAAAGTTTATAGAGGAACTTTCTAGAAACAGCCTTGTAAAGGAGATAATACTTATTAAGGGAAATCATGATACATTCATAGCTCCTTTGTTAAGAAAGCTTGGTGTAGAAGTCATTGAGGGTCATCTAGAATTAGATGAAGGCATAGTAGTAACACATGGCCACAAGGATCCTCAATGTAGTTGTGACGTATTAATAATGGGTCATGAACATGCAAGTATAATGGTTGACGTTGGAGGTGCTAGAACTAAGCTTCCTGTAATGCTTCGGGTTCCTCTAAAAAATGGTTCAGAAGCCTATATCCTCCCACCAACTGGAATTTATCAAACTGGAAATGTGGTCTCTCTGAATAGAGATTCATATCTTTCACCCATAATAAGAAAACAAGGAGTTATCGAGGACTCAATGGTCTGGGTTATTGATAGAGATTATGGAACTGTGGAGTTAGCTGAGTTGAAATATGTCTTAGAGGCTGCTCTCTTCTAGAAAATAATTTTAATATATTATCATAGCAATATTATTCTGGAAGTTAGACGGTGGGAACATGGTCACTTTAAGAAGTGGTCTTGTTATTGCTGGTGGATATGCAGATAAAGTGAGAAGAGTTCTCTTTGCACAACTGAAGAACAAAATAAAGTCTGGAGAGCTTGAATCAAAAGAAATTGCAAGAGCTGCTGGAGAACTTAACAGACTTCTTTTTGAAATGTTCGTCACAGAGCTTCGGATCGATAAGGGAGATGTTGTTCGCATTACAGTTGATTACGATATTGAGAATGGAAGGATAGAATGGAAGCTGGGCACACTTAAGGTTGAAATATGGAGGAGAATTTCTGATAGGGAAATAGAGTCCATTATAAGTGAGGTCATTGAAAAAGCTGAGGAAATCATTTCCTCAGCAATACAGTTCACAATAAGAAGAGAGGGAAAGACTGATACAGATGATCTGGTTTATACAATAATCTATGAGAATAGAGAAGCAGGGGCACTTTTAGCAACCCCAATAAATGGAAAGGCAATAATTAGGGGGGCTGTCGTTGAGCCTACACCTTTAGTTCTTAAGAAGAGCGTTATAGAATATGAAGAAGATCTTGATGATTTCTTGTCACAGAACATAGTTCAAATCATGAAAGGTGCGGATAATACAGAAAAGAGAGAGGCAGAAAGGATAGTTAGGGAGATAAAATCTCTTATTCATGGAGAAAGTTTTAGAGAGGAGGATAAACAAGCTTAAACTCATTAATGAAAGGTCAGAAATCAACACACTCAACATCTCCTTTTACTGGTATGATTCTTCTTAGTCATTTAGCTTAAGAGCAGTCATTTAGAGGATTTTAGGGATCCTATCCCTAAAACTCCTAAATGCTAAAATTTATGTTGAATATGTCTATTCATTTTTCGATTTAAAGGCTTGTTTCTGGATTTTTATCCTCATATTCTCCCAGGGCGCCTTCATCTGACATTTTCCAGCCCTGTGGACATCCCTTCCCATGCCTTATGGGCTTCTCAAGATAGCTTAGAAGGACAATCCTGCTAGGCTTACTCTCGCTTCTTATCGGGTATCCTGTAATCTCAGAAAGTCTCTCTGCAAACTTTCTAACTTCCTCATGGCTAGGCATATTTTCTCTAGAAAGCCTTTCTCTACTTGCCCCGACATACATATAGGCCTTAACTTCTATGTAAGTCGGCTGGCCGATCTTGATTAACTTGCCAAAACCTTTAAGTGCCTCCTCATTATCATTAAACCCTCTGACCAAGGTTATTCTGTAGACCGTTGGAGATGAGAAGCTAGGCAACATTTCTATAGTGTCAAGAGTAAGCTCCCAGGCTCTTGGTACAAGCGGTCTGTTAAAGTAGTTGTATGACTTTTTACTCCAAGCTTCGAGACTTATGTAGAGCTGGCTTGGTTCCTCTTCAAGGCTTCCAAGAATATCGGGTCTGACACCTCTACTGACTAGGAAAGTAGTCATTCCTTTTTTATGAATTCCCTTTATTAGGTCTCCTAGATAAGGATAAAGAGTTGGTTCTCCTGTAAGGCTTATGGCTACATGCTTAGGTCTCATGGCTTCTTCAAGAAGTTTTCTGTTAATCTTTGGATGTCCCTTGTAGCCACTCATTATTCTTTTGTATTCCTTTATCATTCCTTCAATTATGATCTCTGGTTCATCGGCGGAAGGCATTTTAGTTTCATCCCAATCCAGACCAACATCTGTAGGCCTTAATCTCCAACAATGTAGACATGCATTCCAGCACCAAAAGGCTGTGGGACTCATCTGTATGCATCTATGGCTCTCTATTCCATAGAATTTGCATTTATAACAGAATCTGTTTTGAGTAAGAGCAGCATGATTCCAGTAGCATTTTTTGACAACACTATGTCTTCCAACAAAATGATACTTTTGTTTAATAAGCCTTTCATATAATATCTTATATCTTTCTGGGGTTCCCTCTGGCAGTATTACGGTCCTAGCCAAATATGCTTCACCCATTTCTCTCCTTAGTAGATATAACTGTCTTGTTCGGCTTGTATAAACCTTTCTCAATTAGATGGTTGTAAACTGCATAAGCTGCTACGGCTCCCATGGCTGAGGCTGTTATTATCTGTCTAAAACCAATCCATACATTAGTACAGTCTCCAGCCGCAAAGATGCCTTCGATATTAGTTCTCATCCATTCATCAACCTTTAGGTAACCTCTTTCATCGGTCTTAAGCCCTATTTTTTTAAACCACTCTTTAGGAGGTTCAAACCCTATCTCAATGAAAATCCCGTCTATCTTAAGCTCTTTTCTCTCTTTAGTAGCCTTATTCTCAACGACGACAGAGGTGACCTTGTTACTGTCTCCTTTTATTTTCTTAACAACGGTATCCAGAAGAAACTCTATATTATTCTTTGATCTAACGAGTTCTACATAAAATGGTTTTGCTCTGAACTCTCTTCTTCTGTGAACAAGGTAGACTTTCTTTACATAGCCAGAGAGGACTAAGGCTCCCTCGAGGGCTGAGTCTCCTCCTCCTACAACAACTACTGAGTTCTTTCCTCTGAAAAAGGGAGCATCACATATACTACAGTAGCTAACTCCATGTCCGCTATACTCTTTTTCCCCGGGAACTCCAAGTCTCCTTCTTAGAGATCCTATAGCCAAAATTATTGCCTTAGCATAGATATCAACACCATTACCTCTCAACCTAAACCAGGTATCATCAACTTTCTCTATTTTATCAACTTTAATACCATCATAAATGGGAACATTAAATAGCCTCTCTGCATGACTTCTGAACTTTGATATCAGATCTGTAGCCCTTATCTTTCCAAGACCCGGATAGTCATCAACATAGTCTGTATTTAAAAGTTGACCCCCTACATTCTCTGTAAGAACAGCTGTCTTCAATAGAAACCTAGCCGAATAAAGTGCCGCTGAAAGGCCTGCAGGACCTCCACCTATGATTGCTACATCAAGCTTCTCTCCCTTAGGGATCCTTCTCCTAAAGCCAAGTCGTAACGACACTCTCCATTCACCTTTTACCAGAGGGATAAGAGAGATTAGAACTTAAAGACTATTTCATAATTTATGATGATCATCAATTATTTGTGAGCCTGTTGCTTATAATTTCAATTGTTCAATTGTTCTCAGTAAACAAAACTTTAACTTGTTGCATTCTTAAGGACATTTATTCTTCTAATAGCTTTGCACCTCTTTCTTCTTAGTTCTATATATTGGGATGCTATATTCTCTATCAGACTTAGAGGGCTAACTGCCTTTAATCTTATCTCATCGTTATGCACTCTTATCTCGACGAGTCCAAGCTTTCTAAGTCTTTTTATAACGTTACTGGCTGTTCTCTTGGTCATGCAAAGTTCATCTCGCAGTAAATCGATAGCCATGCCCAAGTTCATCTCAGAACTTTTTGTATAAAGTAACCAAAGGGCTGTTAGTTCTCTCTTTTTAGGTACTCTCTTCAATTCTCTTCTCCCAAAGATCTGTCTTTGGATAGATCAATAAACGTTTCTCTGTTTATAGGTTTCAGTTTGATTTAAATATCTTAGTTAATCATCAAGTAATATGGATGTCCATCAGAGAGATCCGATGAGCCTAGCTACCCTATACTGATGTTCATGATGAACACCGACCTATGGTGAGGAATTGCAGGCTGATGCTAGTGGCATTATGTATTCGAGTATCTTTCTGAGTATTCCTCTGATCATGGTTGACAAATACTTTCTTCCATCTCTAAATACAACATAGTCGTTATTTATCTTAACTAAAGGAACATAATCCTTTAGTAAGTCTTCGTCAGCCCTGAAAAATTCATGAACGTCCCAGATCCCATTAGAGAGAAGTGCAACAGGATCCTTGAGGGTCAATGTACTTGATGTACTCTTAATTCTAACACTCTCTCTCAAGGTTAAAAATTCATAGTTAGGATCTCGAGAAACCCAACAACCATCTATCCATTCCCTTCTGAAGAGCCTAAATGTCCTCAAATTAAGGGGGATGTTAAGTGTTCCTTTAATTGCTAAGGATCCTACACCAAGAACTATTGCTAAGGAGGAGTATTCAGATTCTGACTCTACATAGACAGGACTTGGAGAGGTCACAAGCAAGGCCTTATCGTTACTTAAAACCCATTCGACAAGCTTTTTTGTTTCAGTAAGGTTAAGTTCCAGAACATCAGCAACCTCTATGACAAGCCATCCACTGTCTATACTTGGCATATATTTCTCACCAGATATTGTCATCTTTGCATTAATAATTTAGCTTAATATATAAATGCATCACTAAGCTTTAATTTTAAAAGACTAAGATTATGCTGGCGGATGAAGATCTGTGTAAGATCGGAAGTGACTTTACACAATGTAGAATAACCAGGCTTCTGACGCCAAATTTTTTATAGATAGTACCTATGCATAGAGTTCATCAAAATTAGCTTTTTAATAGAACTATCAGCCCTACCTTCTTTTGGCACAGAGATACAGTCAGGGTGAACAGATTGAAGCTATTTGAATTCGAGGCAAAGAACCTCCTTAAAAAATATGGAGTCGAAGTTCCACCTAGCGTATTAATCGCTAAGGGAGATGATCCTAAAAAGAAGATAGAGGAGGCGGGGCTTGAACCTCCTCTTGTTGTTAAGAGCCAAGTTCTTGTGGCTGGAAGGGGAAAAGCTGGCGGTATCAAGAAGGCTAATAGTATAGATGAGGCAATAAAACTTGTAGATGAACTGTTCGAAAAGCCAATAAAAGGATTAAAGCCCAGCTATCTGCTTATTGAGAAAGCTATAGAACACGAAGCAGAGCTATACGCCGCTATAATTATAGATAGAAGCGAACGCAAGCCCCTAGTTCTAGCCTCTAAATACGGAGGTATGGATATAGAGGAGATAGCAAAAGAGAAACCAGAGAGCATAGTAAGGCTTCATATAGACCCACAGGTAGGCCTTAGAGGCTATCACGCCAGGATAGTTGGCAAGAAGATAGGACTTAAGGGAAAGGTCCTTAGGAGTTTCTCAAACTTCCTCTCAGCTCTTTACAAGGTTTTCATGGATTATGACGGTGATCTAGCAGAGTCGAACCCCTTAGCACTAGTGGGTGATAAAGTGTTGCCACTTGATGCCAGGCTAATAGTTGACGACAACGCTCTCTACAAGCATTCAGATCTTGGAGAAAGGAAGCTCGAAGAGACAGGTGAATATACAGAATGGGAGATTAAGGCAAGGTCTCAGGGATTGACGTTTGTCGAGCTTGATGGGGATACTGGAATTATAAGCAACGGAGCTGGATTAACAATGACAACCATGGATCTAGTATACGAGTTTGGAGGAGAGCCTTCCAATTTCCTTGACCTAGGTGGGGGAGCTGATGCGGAGCTTGTTAAGAGGGCTGTTCGTTTCCTTTTTGAGTTCCCAAAGGCTAAGAAGATATTCATTAATATATTTGGTGGTATAACAAGATGTGATGAGGTTGCAAAAGGATTAGTCCAGGCACTTAAAGAGCTTGGAGGAATGAAAAAACCAATTGTTGTAAGACTTGCTGGTACCAACGATGAGGAGGGAAGAAAGATATTGAAAGAATATGGCATAGAGGCTTATACAGATGCTATAGAAGCTGCAAAAGCGGTTGTGAAGCTTCAGGTTTAAGAGGTGATCTGAATGGTTGTTCTTGTTGATGAGAACACAAAGGTAATTGTTCAGGGTATAACTGGTCATGAAGGTAGTTTTCATACAAAACTTATGCTTAGTTATGGGACAAAAATAGTTGCTGGTGTGACACCTGGAAAAGGAGGAACCAAAGTTCATGAAGTCCCAGTCTATGACACGATGGAGGAAGCTATAACTGAACATCCAGATGCAAATGTCAGTATTATATTTGTTCCAGCTAAGTTTGCTGCTGATGCTGTTTACGAAGCTATCGACGTTGGAATTAAAGTTGTTGTTGTTATAACTGAACACATACCTGTTCACGAAACTTTAGCTTTTGTTAACTATGCAAAGAAAAAAGGAACAGTGATTATAGGTCCTAATTGTCCTGGAATAATTAGTCCTGGAAAGACGAAGATAGGTATAATGCCAGGTCATGCATTTTCTCCAGGTTCTGTTGGAATAATATCAAGAAGCGGTACCTTAACCTATGAAGTTGCCTATGCTCTAACTAGAGCGGGTCTTGGTCAGACGACTGCTATCGGGGTAGGTGGAGATCCTGTTGTAGGTATAACATTTACCGAGGCTATGGAACTTTTTGAGAGGGATCCTGAGACAAAGGCCTTAGTAATTATTGGAGAGATCGGAGGAGACATGGAGGAGAGAGCTGCTAAGATGATAGAGGAAGGAAAATTCACAAAACCTGTTGTTGCATTTGTCGCTGGTAGAACAGCTCCTCCAGGTAAGAGAATGGGACATGCTGGGGCAATAATAATGATGGGCACTGGGGCATATCAGGATAAGGTCAAGGCCCTTGAAAAAGCAGGAGTCAAGGTTGCAAGGATTCCTCAGGAGATCCCAGATCTCATAAAGAAAGCAATCTAAAACTCTATCATATTCTTTTTATAGTCAAGGATAAGTTTTTTAAACCTAAATTTTAGAACTTTAAAAATAAGGAGCTATATGAGCAGGTGATCTATTTGAGCGAGGATGTTCTCTCAGGAACTATAACGATTGATGTTGATTTCTCTCATATATCTGTGAGGCCAACTTCTCGGAAGGAGACTAGGGAGCTTGAGATAGCTCTAATCATCGGGACCCTATTCAGGCCGGAGATTATAAAGACTGTTACTGAGCCAAGGGAATTTACGACATGGATTGACAGTTTAGCCATAGCAGCTGGTGCTCTTGCTAGAGAGAAGGCAGGGTATTCTGTAGGTAAGATAGCTGAGGAACTTGGAAGGACTGAGGCAACAATAAGAAGACATCTCTCTGGAGAAACGAAAGCTGGACAGCTTGTCAAAGAAACATATGAGATGCTTGTGAGAGGTAAGTTAAAGCTTGAGATTCCAGCAGCTGTTATATCTAAGGATGAAATTGAAAAAACTAAAAGAGAGATTGATGAGTTAAGGAGTGAGCTTAAATTAATCAGGGATAAAATCAGTGAGGTCAAAACTGCTCTTGCTGAGGCTAAAAGTTCTATAGAAAAAGCAGAAGAGGCTTTGGAAGTGTTATAGATAAATACTTTAGAATCAAAAATAGCATAATTATTTCTATTTCACACTCTAAGCCTAGGTGTGAACTCTTGAGTCTTAGCAAGAAAGGTCTTGCTTGGATAATACCTATAGGTAATGAGCTCCTCATAGGGCGGATAGTCGATACAAACTCTGCATGGCTTGCAAGAAGGCTTACATTTTTGGGATATAGAGTTATTAGGATAGTCAAGGTTCCTGATGATTTAGATGAAATAATCGAAGAGGTAAAAAGAGGATTAGGAAGAGCTGAGGTCGTTTTGACAACTGGTGGATTAGGGCCTACTTATGATGACAAAACTCTTGAGGCCATTGCAAAGGCCACAGGGAAATCTTTGATTCTTAACAATAAAGCATTAAAAATGGTTGAAGAATTCTATATGAAGAGAGACCTTCCAATGACAAGAGAGAGAATAAAGATGGCCATGCTTCCTGAAGGTTCAAGGCCTATACCAAATGATGTAGGGGCTGCTCCAGGCGTGGTTATAGAGCTTGAAGATTCTATCTTAGCCAGTCTTCCTGGAGTTCCTGCTGAAATGAAATCCATGTTTGAAAAGACCCTTCAACCAATACTAAAAACAAGGGCACCACCAAAAAAGGTCTGGGAATGTTCTGTTGAAATAAGGGGTGTTCCAGAATCTTCTCTAGCTCCATTTCTTGAGGAAATGGCAAGAAAATATCCAAGAAGCTATGTAAAGAGCCATCCTAAAGGTCATGAAATAAAAGAGCCTATCTTAGATGTAAGAGTTTTATCCTCAGGCGAAGAGCTTAATGAAGTAAAGAAAATGTCAGAAAAAATAATAGATTTAATTATAAAGGAGGCAAAGAGGCTTGAGGGTAGGATCGCTTCCAAAAGCTGTAAAGCTCCAGATTAAACTTACTGTTCTGATTCTTCTTTTCGGCATATTTTTAGTAATTGTTTATAAAAGTTCTGGGCATATAGGATTTCTAATATCAGGTTCAGTTTTAATGATGATATCACCATTCATTTCGAGCTTTCTAGTCATGAAGTTTCTAGAAAATACTAAGCAATAAAAAGGCTCAAATGAACATGTGTTAAAGGAGTGTGTAGTGCCTTGAGCGAGAAAGTTCAAATAGTACTAGATGGCGATAAAGAGATAATAGATAAGATACTTAGGGCACTAAAAGACGTTTATGACCCTGAAATACCTGTGAATGTTTATGATCTTGGTCTTATATATGAAATAAGAGTTAGAAGAGGGGGATCTGGAAAACCTAAAATTTATGTATTGATGACTCTAACAGCTCCAGGCTGTCCCGTTGCTGGGGTTGTTGCGGCATATGTTGAAGAGGCTATAAAAGAAGCTGTTCCTGATGCTGAGGATGTTGAGGTTGAGATAACATTTGATCCCCTTTGGTCTCCAGAAAGGGTTACTGACAATGGGAGAGAACTTCTTAAGTCCATTTATGGATATGATGTTGTGGAAGAATGGAAGAAAAGATGGAAAGAGATGGAAGGGTCATATGGAACTCAAATGGACTGAGGTAATTCTAAGTATTAGCTTTAGAATATAAAAAATTTGCCGTTCAATTCTCTTTGAATTAGTATTATTAGGGTTAATTAGTTTTATTAATTTTTCTTTACGGAAAAGGTTTAATAGGGGAAACAGCAGAGTTTTAAGTGTAAACTGAGGAGGGACAATGGTGAAACTTAATGCCTGGACTTTTTAAGAAGGGTAGGAGTAAAGAAGAAATCGACAGAATGAAGAACATTGTTGAAACATTTATAGATAAAAATATGGATCCTTGGAGAAAAGCTCTCTTTTATTCCGACCCAGATGTAAAGAAGATACTTAAGAGGCTTTATAACGAATGGGAGGACTCTGATTACAATGGCAAACCTATTGATTATGCAAACCCTAACGAGCTTGAAGTTTTAGCTAAGAAAGCATTGTCTGCAGGTCTAGGAGATATAAGTCGATTCCAAAGGGAGCTATCAAGAGATATGATCGGAGAAGATAGAAGAGGAAGGTAGGGTAATAGCTAAGGAGTTTTCTTGGATCTAGGAAGTATTTCGTCTTTGGGAGCAGAGCCAAAGGGCTCAAGGTATTTTCTTAGAATCTTAGGTATAGTTATCCTTCCGTCAGGTTCCTGATAGTTTTCAAGAATAGCTGTTATAACCCTAGCTGATGCTATAGCAGTACTGTTTAAGGTATGTACATATTCTCTCTTCATTCCTTTTCTCCTTATTAACCTTATTCCCAATCTATATGCTTGCCAATCAGTACAGTTACTGGCGCTAACCATTTCTCTATACATGCCTTGAGCTGGCATCCATACTTCAAGGTCATATTTTTTAGTGGCACATGCTCCTAAGTCTCCTGAGGCTATGTTAACTATCCTATATGGAAGTCCTAGTTCTCTGAAGAGTTCCTTAGCATTATTTATTATTTCACTATGATATTTCCAGCTCTCCTCGGGCTTGGAGTAAATAAACTGTTCGACTTTGTGGAACTGGTGAACTCTAAAGATCCCTTTCAGATCTCTATTTCCAGCTCCTGCCTCCTTTCTAAAACATGGACTTATTCCCAAGAGTTTTATTGGAAGTTCATCATCATATATCTCTTCACCAGCAAAAAGTGCAGCCAGAGGATGTTCGGCAGTAGCTATAAGATAGAGATCCTCTCCTTCTATCTTATATATAGCATCCTTAAATGTTTCTATATCTATTACACTATTTAGATACTTAAACCTAAGCATGTATGGTGGAAGGACAAGTCTATAACCCTTTGATGTAAGTCTATCAATTGCAAACATTAATAGTGAGAAATCGAGCCAAACTATGTCTTCGAATAGATAATAAAATCTTGAGCCAGCAACCTCTCCAGCTTTGACAGTATTTCCCAGCTTAAGAACTTCCTCTAATATATCGGCATGCCCTATGGGCTTCCAATCTGTAGCCTCATAATCAACCTTAAAGCCATAGACCTCTGTCTGTTTTTTGAACTGATCAACATGGCCTCTCCATACTTTAGGCTTGCCCCAGAATTCAATTGGAACACTAGCCTTCTCATCTCCAATTGGTACATCATCAGCAACGATGTTTGGTAGACTCCAAAGAATTTTTTGTCTTCTATTGCTGATCTCCTTAAGTCTGACCTCAAGTACCTCAAGGTCTTTAAGGATTCTTCTCGCCTCCTCAACTAAGGCTTTTCTTCTTCCAGAATCTTTTTCTTTGCCTATTGACTTGCTAATAACATTATGTCTGTGTCTTTGTTCGTTTATTTCAGTTTGGAGTTTTCTCCATTCCATATCT
>JALWTO010000039.1 GCA_027082825.1 Acidilobaceae archaeon | reverse complement strand
CAGACACGGCTGGGCTCATCACGGTCTCCTCGGGGCCACCTACGGGAGCCTTTATACTCCCCTCGGGAACCCCGAGGTCAGAAAGATGCATTTCGACACAAAAAACTACAGTTTAACGTTTCAGCCCTCAAGGCAATAGCGAGCTCGTCTTTGGCAATAATTTTGACGATAGTCCTATATGTAATTGGAGGATATATTTATGTGAGGCTTTTGGCTAGAGCCTCAGAGAGATATTAGTTTTAAAAACACAAAGTTAGGCACCTCTAGTAATTAGTAGCGATAAATACTGAATTGAACACGGAACATAGCGAAGCCATTGAAGGACTTTATACTTTCTCCCCCATCTAGTTACATATTGTTTGCTTGCATCATCGAGCATTTTTATCAGATCATCAGAGATCTCTAAGTCGGCTGCAGAAGCTATCTCAGCAACTCTATTAACTTTTCTAGTTCCAGGTATCGGTATTGCACCTTTCTGTATTAACCATGAAAGGGCTATAATAGCCTTTGAAGTATTGAGCTTCTCAGCCACAGTTTTCAATGCTTCCTGAAGTTTTCTATCCTTCACAGCTGTCATAAAGATCCTATCACTTCTCTGTGCAGGGTCCTTTGGGCTTAAGATCCCAGCTAAAGCACCCTTAGCTAAAGGACTCCACGCTATTAGGCTCAATTCTTGTTTCTTGAGAAGAGGCTTTAACTCATTTTCCGGAGTCCTGTAGGCCAAGCTGTATTGGACTTGATTACTTATAGGTTCTACCCTTTTAGAACACTCAAGGACTCTTTCCACGAGATCGGCTGGATAGTTGCTTAGGCCATAATAATGAGCTAAGCCATTAAGAACAGCCTCTTCTAGTCCTCTAATGGCCTTACATAATGGCATCCATGCTGGAGGAGGCCAATGAGCTTGAATTAAATCCACGGTTCTGGCAAGTCTTCTGTTTATAGCCTTTATACCTTTTATTATTAATCCCTCATAGAACCTGAAACCCCCGACTTTACTAGCAACTATAACATCATCCTTAACGTTTAGCCTCTTAAGGGCTTCTCCTAGAAGCCTTTCGCTGTTGCCAAATCCATAAATCTCTGCTGTATCAAAGAAGTTTATTTCCATCTCGATAGCTTTCTTAACAACCTCTATGATCCAGTTTCCTTTAGGAGATTTCCAAGCCCTACCTCCAGCCTCCCAAAAGCCTAGACCTACAAGACTTACCTTTGGACCTCCTTTTCCAAGGGTTCTAAATCTCAAACTAGTCACCGCTATTTAGAAGAAAGGGTAGAAACTATTTATCATGGGTTCATGAGGGGAATTGATGATAACGTCCCTTTTATCCATCTGTAGTAAAGATAACCTAAAAATCCGAGAGCTAAACTAGAACTGCGTTTAATACAACCACTCATTTGAGACAATTTTTATAATTTTCGTGCAGGAGATTCTTAGTGGTTGTTTCTAATGGTAGGTATAGAAAGGAAGGAAGTTATTGTATCGTTCATTGCAGCACTAACACTTCTAGCTTTTTCAATATATTTTTTCATGGTAAGTGTAAGTTTAATGAGTTATGTCCAACCTAGAGTTACTGCAAGTCTTTTGGCATTGATAATAGGTTTTATATGTCTCTCTGGATCTTTAAATCTATTCAAGGCAACTTTATACTCTAGAGCTGCTTCTAAAGAGGGAGAGAAAGAGAAATCTTAGATGTAATTATGTAGATTGGTAATCATTACATAGTTTAGGGATTCTTTCGAGTTGGAAATATAGAAGTTCTCTGCTTTTAGGAAATTCAGATAAGATTTTACAAAATCTCTCTTTAAGAATTCTTAAGGCATGATCATTAAGTTTTCCATAAGGAATCTTATATCTCTTTGGTTTTGTATTTTTCCTCTCTCTCCATTTAGAGGGATTGCTTCTTGATATTTTTATGTATAGATCTACCCATTTTCTTAGTTCATCGTAAAGATCTCTATTGATATATGCGACTTCGACAAGTCTCTTTCCAGACAAGTCATGTTTAATAAGAGGGCAGAGAAAGCATCCAAACCTAAGTTCATAATCTAATCTCTTTGGTCCATAAAGATTTACTAAAAATGTCCAAGAAGGTTCATTCCATACCGGTCTCTTTGAATCAATATAGGTCCAGATGTCATTAAGTGTCCATGAATACAGAGGAGCGTATGCTTTCACAGATCCAGGTCCTTTAAAGGGTCCACCATTATTTTTTATGACATCCCTTCCCTTAAGCCTTCCGCTGCGTTCTTTGCTTTCGTTATATCTAACACCTGTAAGCATAATTATGTTATGACCTTGAGAGGAGAGTCTTCTTATTATTCTTAAAGTGGGTCGAACTTTAAGCCTTTCTGTACACCACCTAAATCTGGGACTTGGAGCAGGATATCTCTTTTTAAAAACCATTTCCAGAAAGCTTTCACCAGCTTCTGGTTTAAGAATGAATGTTCTTAGATCAACACCTGTATTTTCTGTGAGTCTTTTTAATGACCTCATTACCTTTAGTGCCCAGTCTCTAAGAGGAGGCCATTCAAGAAGTGTATCGTTATAAGTTATTATTAATGATGGTCTCTTTTTCTTTAATCTTTTTTCTATAAGAAAGCTAAGTGTTAGATCTAACAGAACAGAACTATCCTTGCCTCCACTGAAAGGCAATATCCAGAAGTCAGCACTCAAAGCTCTGTATAGAATATTTGTTGATTTCTCTATGTGATTTTCTCTATCTACTGTCAAAATAAACGACACCTATTGGTTAATGGCTGTTCGTATAGATAACAAGCAGGGCTCCAGTAAATGGATCCTTTGTATATTTTTTAGGTAGCATTTTTACTGCAAGAGACCAGGATCTGTACTTAACGTAGTTCATGACTATTTTCTCGAGGACATTGTCAGCATGAGATACTGTTACATTTCCCTTCCAGCCCACAACTAATGATGCACCTTTCTTTACAAAGATGCCAGCAAGGACTTTATATCCTGCAAAGCACGTAGAGAGTATTATTATTGATCCTTTCTTCAACTGAAGGTATTTCTCTAAATAGTATTGAGTTACGGCAATATAAGTTTTGTTATAGTTAGGTCTGGGTTTCACTAGAGGAATACCTTCAGCTATATATCCTTCCCTCTGTAGTTTTGTATAGACATATGGACTATATCTCTCTCCGGTAAAAAGAGCTACATAAACTTTGAGACCTCCGGTACCAGGATTGTATACGTTTGCCCAACCAGTATGTCCTCGAAATATTATTACATTGTAATATTTAAATAAGGAAAGAGAGCTTATTGTAAACGAATTTGCTGGGATTACTGTTACAGTACAGTTGGCTTTTTCTAGTTCGGCGGTTATGTTTCCAGCAAGTTGGGGATTTGGATAATCACTCTCAAGTTGATCGATAAAAAGAACCTTACACTTCCCAAAATTTCTTACGATACCCGAAGCTCCCTTGCTTATTCCATAAGAATATATCTCAAAACCTACAGTAATAAAACTCACGACAATAATTATTGCAATGATGATCTTTAGGTGCTTTCTATTAAATAAATGATAAGAGCGTTTAGCTGACTTTCTAGCCTCCTTCTTCATGTAACATTACCTAGAGATGCCTTTTTCTTTCTTTGATAAGTATTGCAGAGGCTATCCCTATCAATGCCAGACCTATAGCCACTAGTGTTATTGCTATATGACCAGTCTTTGTATGTAATGCCAATCTCCCTCCTACTGGAGCAGGGGCTACTAGTACTAATGGGGTTCCAGTAAGGTTTTCTGTTAATGGTATCTTGAGTTCATAAACACCTGTTGTAATTAAAGTCATGCTTTGTCCCGTTACGTATTTCCATGAATTGCTAGACGCATTCCAGAGATAAGCTTTTACATTTGAATTAGTAACATTTATGTACAGATAAATCTCAGGGCTTGTACCAGTATAGCTTATGTTTAACATTATGTCAAAGAATGCTTTTCCATTAAGTCCAGCAGGCAGAGAAGAGGCTCCAAAATGAGATAGCTGGTTTTCAGTTATATTCGCTATTCTAAACGTTACATTACCTGAACTTCCAGAGGGAAATGTCACCTCTATTTTAGCTCCAGTTGCACCCCAGGCAGAGTTAACCTTAAAGTTATATGATGTGTTTGATGTAGCTGATACAGTTAAGTAGCTTACTGTACCGACCCCTGGTACATAATAGTAATAAGTACTTACTGAGGTTGTTGCAAAGCTCACATTGATAAACATCGTGACAGCTCCAAATATTATAAGTATTACCCCGGCTATGGCAAGTATAGACCAAGTTTCTCTAGTTATGTTCAAAGGTTCTGGCACCCCCTATATTTTTAAGCAGAAGCAATATTTAAAGAATTACTCTTAGTTTAAATAGTAAATGTTAAGTAGGAACACTGGACACTATCAGGTACATCCAGGCGGCAAATACTGGTATTAACAGGAGAAATCTTATGTCCTTAGAATCTAGGAGACCCTTTTTTCTTTCAAACAATAGTCCGAAAAGTAGAGGTAAAGGAGCACTGAGAAGAACACGGTATGCGCCACAATAATTTAGGATAGGTAATGCTATGAATGAAAGCCCTGTAGCCACATTTAATATCGAAAGTTCTTCTGAAAAGATCAGGTAGATTATTACTGGGAACAAAATTTCAGGCCTTGCAAGTGTTCCCCAAACATAAATAAACAGGGCAAAGAATGGATCAGGCCTTGGTGTAATACCAGGTCTGACAATACCTGGTGAGGCCTTGAAACCTCCTAGAACGTAGTCAATAATTAATGTAAGGGCCCAAGAGCATATAATCATTAAAACCCCCTTGAGGTCTTGGGGATCTCTTCTAATTAGCGTTAGGAAAAAGTAAGCTACAGTGACATAAGCTAATGTCCATGGATGCCATAGTCCCAAAACAACCGTCAAAAAAAGAAACGATTTTCTAAAGGCTTTTCTGTCTATGAGATAAAAAAGTACAAAAGATAGTGACATGGCATAAAGGTTGGTTTGAAATCCTCCATAAAGAAAAGCTGGGCCTAGAAACAGAGGAACGAAAAAAGAGGCCCATCCTCCATAAAGAAAAGCTGTAATAATGGAGAGTATAGTTAGGGCTATTGAAGGTAATATTATATCTCCAAAAGTACCTAAAGGTACATGGACAAGTTTATGTAAATAATATATGTAAATAAGGTAAAGAGGTCTTAAGGTCTTAGAAAGGTCATGAAGTCCACTTATAATTCCATTTCTTTCAAGCGTTTTTAGCCATTCAATATTGTATCTAGTGTCTACAGAGATAGTTACGGCATGGGGATTCAGTTTCTCTGTATGAGGGATGAGTATTGTTGCTATAGAGAGAACTAATGACATTATTAATAAAATTACATTACCTTCACTTCGATTAGTTAGAATAAAACCTTTCTCAGAATTATTCTTGGATTTAATCTTTATGAAATAATATATTCCTACGACAGGGCCAGCTATTGGTATAAATATTGTAAATGATAACCAAATACCTCGTTCTATCGCTATTATCTTAAACCACTTGATCCAGGGTCCTAGAGAGCCATAAGTGAGAACGCTGTATATTATTAATATTAATGAGATAGTTGAAGCTAAGCCAAGCAAGTAGAGCATAGACCTTACGATGCCATTAACTTTGCTATGATTTCTTTTAATTAGAATAGCTACGATTGCAACAAGAATACTTAAAGAAGTCAAGAAAATACTTTCTCTTTTACATAGAGATATCCCAATTAATTCATTTAAATTGAAAGATGAACGCATTACAGTAATTTTGACTAAACCTGAAGAAATACCTATGCATGTTATAACAATTATTATAAGGAGAGCTATAAGTGGTTTATCAATTTTTCTAACTATCTTCATTCTTGTTTTCGCCTTCCTTGGCAACAACTATTATCATAAAGATGACACTAATTACTAAGGAATAATATGCATATTCAGCAAGTAGATTTGCATAGTTTTCTTCATTTTTTGCCAAAAGGATAGCAGCCATTATGAGAAATATTATGAACACTATGGCAAATGCTTTTCCTATGTGTTCTATCCATTCTAAAATTTTACTCAACTATAATCACCTTTATTGAACACCGAAATGACCATTTTTAAGATATCTGCAATCTCATTTATCTTAAGTATGTTAGTTATATGAAGAAGAACTACGCTCAACATCACAGTTAACCCTAAGGATCCTCCGAGACCTAAGAAGGGTTCTATAGCAAACCCAATGGACCATAATCCAACCTGAATTAGCCATAATTCAGCTGTTGTTAGAGTGGCACTTGGAATGGGTTTTAGAGACAGGGGAAGTGGTAGGATGTTTGCTATTAAAAACGATATGGCGGCACCTATACTTCCATAGGTAGGGACAAAGATTAAAAGGGAAATCATAAGGCTAAGAAGCCTTATGATTCCTACCGATGTTATCATTTTTAGATTTCTTCTTGCATTAAGCACTATTATGCCTGCCTGTACACTTGCAAAAGGCACGATGGATAGTGTCAGTATAAACAGTATTTTCCCTCCTTCCGACATGCTTGGATTTATCAGACTCAAGATTTTTCCAGGGATCATAAGAAATGTAATTATTAACGGTGTTATTAAACCCAGTCCTATCCTAAGACTTTCTTTATAAAGCATGCTGGAAACTTCGCCTCTACTTCCGCTGGGAAGAAGGGCTGTCAAGACTGATCCTGGAACTGCAGCAAGTGCAAGAACAGCCATGAGCGAGACATACAAAATTCCTGTATCAATAGCTTTTTTTGTTATTAATGCAAAGATGTAAACTCCCAGGGATATCAAAAGTTGGGATGAAAGGCCCTGAGGATAGTTTGCTAGCATAAGCTTCAATGTTTCTTTGATATTATCTATCAAGCCGTTTATATGTATTCTATGTATTTGATTAGTTAGTGTTAGCAATATTATAAGCCCTATTATTAGCGATGTTATGGGAAAGCTGAGATAACCCAGTATGGCAGCTAACGAACCCAGACCGATTCCAGCTAGGCCTAATCCTGTAAGAAGCTTTACAGCATTACAGGCAAAGACCAGTTTAAAATAATCTCTAAACCTCTCTAGGCCTATTATGCTTTGACTTATGACAAGAGAGGTTACACTAAGAAAAGCCATGAGTGCAGCATAGTATGTAAAGCCAAAGTGAAGCTCCAATGAAAGTAGAAATGAGAGAAAAGAAGCTATTATTCCAAGTATGATTGAACTAACTATCGATCCGAGAACGCCTGAGAGCCCTCTTGATGCTACGACCCTTATTGTCGCCAATGAAAGGCCGGCTGAGAGTATTGTTGCAGCTATGCCAGCAGAGCTGACTATGGCAGAAGCCCTTCCTATACCGCCTGCCCCTATAACTCTTGTTAAAAAGAACCAAAATATCAGACCTGTAAGTATGTTTGTTGTAGAGCTCAATAGCAACCAGGTGCCGCCTGTGACGGCCTTTGAGATTTTGTTGTTTTTTGAATTCAATAGTTTTCCCTTCTTTATAACAAGAACAAAAGATTAGCTGCTTAAAAATTTCCTTAGCTCTTTTTCTGGAAGTTTTTGATATCTTTCTAAGCTGCCGACATCATACCAGGGTCCTTCATATATGTATGCCTTTATTCTGTAACCTCTTTCAATAAGCGAAGGTATTAAGTCTTCCATTATATCAAAAGAGGTTCCCAAAGTTCTTTCTGAATCTAAGATAACCTTAGTATTAATAACTAATATGCCTATAGTGGCCTTCACATTCATCCAGGGCTTTTCTTTCAAATTGATAATATTGTCTTGGTCATCGACGTTAGCTACACCGACAGGAACTTGGTATTTGCTTGCAAGTGCTAAGGTTGCATGAGCGTTGGACTTTACATGTTTGTCTATGAGCGTGTCTATATCAATTGGTGCTATAATGTCTCCATACCACACTAGAATACTCTGATCCTTTATTATCCCTGAAACTATTGCTTTAAGAAGAGCACCACCAGTATTGTTGAACCTATCATCATCAAGGCTATAGTTTATTTTAATATTAAACCTTGATCCATCGCCAAAATAGTTTGATATTTGTCTCCATTTATATCCCACTAAGAAGACAAAATTCTTGATGCCATAACGAGATATCCATTTGACTATGTGTTCGAGAAGAGGTTTTTCTTCAGGTCCTATGGGAACCATAGGCTTTGGTATCAGGTCTGTATATGGTCTAAATCTTCTTCCCTCACCACCTGCTAGTATGACTGCGCTTATTCCATTCTTATCCAGACCAAACATAATAGACTCCCGCTAATGAGATTCTATCTCAAGATATTTTAAGGATAATCATTAAGTGGATGAATATTTTAAAATTGTTTATTCAATCAAAAAAGAAGGGGCCCGTAGCTCAGCCAGGATAGAGCGCTGGCCTCCTAAGCCAGTGGTCCCGGGTTCAAATCCCGGCGGGCCCGCCACAGAAGGTCTCAAGTATGGTCTAGGGCTCCTAGATTTAATTTTGTTCATTATCTTTTCTATAACCTCAACGTTGCCAATACTGTATTCTCTTCTTTTCCCGTTCTTTATCTCAACCTTAATCAGGTAAACTTTATCTTTGATCGTTTTAAGATACCAAAAGGTTCTCAGGGTCTAAGACATCAAATAATTATTGGCTAGATGAAAACCTATAAGCTATTGTTTTCTAGAGAATTCCGAGACCTTCTGAAAAGGATGGTAATATTTTGACATAATAAACAAAACTAATTTAAGTCCCTTGTTTGGCAACATAAGATTTAATATTGATGCGTTTAATATCAATAAGATGTAACTAGAAAGTTTTTAGAAACTTTAAATTGAGGGTATGTTCCTGGGGAGGGGTTAGAATGGTATCTAGGGACATGCTTGTAGATTTCTGTAGATGTTTTAGTCTAAATCCTTCGGTCTCCTCATTAATTAGATGTATGAGAGTTTCGAAGCAGGACTTTTATAAGTTTATCAAGGAGGTTAGGACCAAATATAACGTTTTCTTTGTGCCAAATTTGGTATCATCTAAGATGGTCTTGGCAGAGCTAGAGGATCCTAAGATTGATAACACTAAAAAACTTCTAATAGATCTAAATGCAAAAAAGAGGGCATATTTTTATATTCCCCTCCCCTCTAAGGGCGAAGATCATTTAAGTTTTGTTATAGAGGAAATGCTGAAAACAGTGACTAAAGCATCATCAATTTCCTTATACTCGATAAAGATGACATGTCATGGAACAATTTGCCTTGGTCCTAGAAAAGTTGTCGTAAAGCCGAGCTGGGGAGAAACGTTGGTTTCTTTGGAACTTACCGAGAACCTTCTATTTCCTAAGGAAATGGCTTCAAGATTGGCTCCGTTGACTTCGTGGCAGAAGACAACATACCTATTAAGAGGGGCTTTACAGAAAGGGTTGTTATTAGGTCCTGTGTGTAGGACAAAGGACAGAACCTCTTTGACTGTGTTGATGGACATAGAGATTAACGAAGACATTTTTGAGTTAAAAGGCATTCCTTATTGGGTTGAAGATTCGTTAGTTGTACTTAAAAAACTTAATAGCAGATATGAAGATAAAAACTATGCACTCATATTTTCAGTGAAGCCTTATCATCTAAACTCAATACTAAACCTTAATGAAGCTGATGCCCTCTCATTCAAGATAAAGAGATTAGTTGTGTTCACTGGGGGAACAAGGATACTTCCAAGTTTAAGGAATGTATTAACTCTAACAAAAAAGAGAGTTCATCCGGTGGAGCTCTACGCAAATGTTGTTTCAAGAGACAGAAATGTTCAAAAGCAGCATTAACTTTTTGTCAAAACTACTATGTTATGAGGTCTTCTTCAAGATAGAGTAAAGTAGGTTCTTACAAAGCCGTGCAATTCAGATTTTTAGTTCAGGCCTTTATAATTGTTTATAATTATTTTTAGCCTTAAGTAGGAGGTGTAGGACTGTAGACATGTCCTATCACTCTCCTTAGGAACCACCATACACCATATCTTGTTCCTAGAAGTGTTGCAGAGGTTAGCATCGATAATATTGATAAATAAAGCCAGAAGCTTCTTATAGAACCAGGCTTTGACTTAGCTATTAGATATGCATTTAGGAAGGTTGCTGCCATAGAGAAAACAGATATCAAAAACCTTAATAGAGACTGATTTATACTGCCAACCATTACCAGTGAGGCTAGTTGTGGGCTTACACCGCTTCTTATGTTACCTAAAAGGCCTCCAAAATAAACCATGATATCAAGGATAAGTTCTAGTAGGGAAACCATAGATATATGCATTATTATTACAGTTGATATGAAACCACTGGCTACCTGGGCTCTAGACCTTCTCAACGACATATGAAAATTAGTATGTTCCGAGATCATTACACCAACTTCTGTGAGATCTCCTCCTCTGCTCAGCGAATCTGAAAATATTTTGGTCCCTCTCCTAACTAATTCGCTTCCTGTGTCTCTGGCAAATTTTCTCCAGGCAATGTCTGAAGAGATTCCACTTTCGATTAAGGCATAAAGTTTTTTAAGGATCTTCTTAAGCTTTCCAAGTTCTACTCTTGTTAATAACTTAAGAGCTCTTGAGAGACTAGGTACTATGGATAGGTGAGATCCCAAGCTTCTTATAAAAACTGGGAAGAAAGTGTCGATATCATTTATGTTTCCTTCGTAGCTTATTGCAAGAATACCTGCAGGAAGAAGTAAAACTCCTAAAACACCTAGGGCTGCAACAAATGATGTAAAGTATATTTTTCTTATCAATACGTCTCTTAGAAGTAATATAGTTGTACCAGCGAGTGCTCCAGTTGACCAATAGTCTATATACTTGGCTATATCTGCTTTTTCTTCTTCATTTTCAAAATAATCACGGGGTGAGATTTTAATTATTGTAAATGCCATTGCTATTAAAGAAGCAAATGAGGCAAGGAAACTTGCCTCAATTATACCCATTTTACCTCCATAAAAGAATGCAAGCAATAAGAAGGATGAGATAGCAAATGAGACAGCCCCAACAGAAGAGGCATATACTCCAAGAAGGACTCTGAGGCTGTTCACAGCCCTGATATACTGGTTCTCGTATTCGCTTTTTAGGGTATTGTATTCAACGTTAAGGAACGGCATAAGATCCTCGCCTAATTTGGCTACTGTAGCCAGCCTTAGTAGGAATTCTTTGAATCCTTTTTCCTTGGCTTCTCTCCCAACATAAGTTATCGCGTCAGCTATGCTATAGCCCCATTCTTTAGCTAGAACCGTTATCTTTCTATAAACGTCTCCATATTTTCTATATGACTTGTCCTTAGATATCATATCAAGCATCTCGGTTATAGGAATCTTCCCAGTAGCTAGAGCCCTCATGTGAAGTATACTGAAAAGTAGATCAGGATCTACTCTAACCTCCCCAGCGGCCTTAATGATTAGTCTCATTATCAATGTTATAGAGGTCAATGCAGAGAAGGCAATAGTTAGTATAAACATCTTAGAGCTTATACTATAGAGGTAAAACGAAAGTCCAAAGCCGATTATTGTCATAATGGCTAAGGCCATATTGATTATAGTTTCCTTACCATTTCTTTTATTATTTGATTTTTTAAGAATTTTTCCTAAAAGGCTCAAAACTTTAGCTTCCCCTCCTCTAAAAGCCTTAGGGCCTTCTCTATTCCTAGCCTATCGGCTGCAACAACGGCTTTGAAGACTTTAGGATATTCAATTATGTTCTTTTCAGCAAGAAGCCTTAGGTATCTAGCTCTCATGTCAAGTTCGTCGTAGATAACCTTTATATTCCTTTTACTTATACCTTTCATAACAGCAATCTTCTCTTCAAGAAGGTAACTTGCTCCTCTTCCAGCAAAGACAAACTTATCGTTGACAGGATCCCAAGTAAAAACTGGTATGGCGGCTATTCCATCTGTTGCTGGATCATAGCCTATAAGCTCGTTTATTACTATAACCTTTCTGGCTAAGAAACCTGTTTTAGTGTAAACTGCGGACTGGAACCAAGCTATGTTCAGACTGTCCAGATTTGTTTTTGGAACACTTATTGGCACGTTTGTGAGTCTTTGTATGAGTCTTGTTAGGTCTGCAGCGTGGAACGTTGACATAACTGGATGCCCAGTCTGCATTGCTTGGAACGCTATGTTACCCTCGGCACCTCTTATCTCTCCAACTATTATGTAGTTTGGTCTCTGTCTTAGAGCAGCTCTGAGAAGATCAAACATGGTGATACTACTCTCAGGCTTTCCCGTATCTCTTGTGAGCTCTCTCGTCCAATTGGGATGAGGAAGTACAACCTCTGCTGTATCCTCTATAGTCACTATCTTGGCTGTAGGTTTGATAAAGACTGCTATGGCGTTAAGTGATGTGGTCTTTCCTGAGGCAGTCTCTCCACATATAAATACACTCATGCCCTCTTTCAACATCATCCACATATACGCTGCAATTCTCTCATCAAATGTACCCCACTTTATCAGCTGTATTACACTTATTGGCATCTTGGCGACTCTTCTTATAGTGAAGTTACTCCCCCTGAGGCTTACATCACTTCCATAGACAATGTTTATTCTGCTACCGTCAGGAAGGGTTGCATCTACAACAGGCCTAGCATGGCTTATGGGTTTTCCTATTTTCTCTCCAAGTTTCAGTACAAATTCATCAAGCTCTTCGGCATTATTGAATCCTAGTGTGCTTTTCATATTTCCAAAATATTTATGAACAACATAAACAGGACCAATACCATCAGAAGTTATGTCCTCTAGATAGGGGTCTCTGAGGAAGGGTTCTAGTATTCCTACACCAACCTTGTCTCTTATAACATGATATTTAAGATAGTCGACAAAGTCAGCTTTAACAGGTACCTTTCTAGGCTTCGTTTCTAAAAGAGCCTTATAGTCAGGCTCTTTGTCAACAATATCAATAACCTCGTCTATAAGCTTTATTAAAACGGATCTCTTCTCTTCAGCGCTTTTAGGAACACTTTCACCACTTATGACGTTTGCTAAAGCTTCATCAATTAGCCTGAATAGCTCAGAGGAGGGCCTAGGGGGTTCAATAACACCATATACATTGAAGGCCTCATTAGGATCTAAAGGAGTATAGGCATGGATAAAGACGCCTCCACCAACTGGATATATAACACTGAACTTTCTCTTCTGTTTTAAGGCGGGATCTAGCTTCTCCATAAACTGTGGCTCCTCTCCTAACTCCTCTCTAATCTTTGATACATAATCCTCTAGATACTTCGGTCTTTCGCCAAAGTCTATCTCCTTTCTCTCTATCTTTTCCTTCCTCTTTCTAAAGCCAAGACCTATCTTAGGTCTACCAACCTTAAGCTTGAGGCTAGCCATGGTAACCACCTTATGCATGAGAAATCATTATGGGTATGAGCTTTATTCCGAAGGCAGGATCTACATCAAACGTTATTGAAGTTTCTATGCCTGGAGGGGCACCTCTAAGTTTTGGTACAGAGAGGACTTTAACTCTTCTTCCGCCAACCACGGCAACAGAGGTCTTGAGAACTCCGTCTGCCATGTTCTTCATCTTTGTTATAAGCTCTTCTGAAAGAGTATTTGGATGTAATGTTAAAACAGTAGTGCCTCCTCTCTCGGCAAATTTTTTCAATGAAACAAGGGTCTCATAGAGCAATGGTTCATCAGAGCCATTAAGGTAACTTATTGAATCAACAACTATTAGCTCATATCCCTTTAATGAAAGAGCAAAGTCTGAAAGCCGCTTTGCAATGAAGTTACTTATTTTTTGGATAAGCTTGCCAGGATATCTCATTGTAAATATTCTGAAAAGCCCTCTTATGTAAAAATTCTCAAGCTCAAAGCCAGAGGCAGATGCTTTAAGAAGAAACTCTCTGGGTGAGGACTCGCTAGTTATAACTATTGACTTTTTTTCCTTAAGAAGAAATCCTTTTAAGATTAGGAGGGCTATTGCAGTCTTTCCTGAGCCATGGTCTCCCTCAATAACTATAAAGCTTGGATGTGGAAAACCTCCACCAAGCTTTATATCAAATTCCTCATTTCCAGTAGGTATGATCTCTATAAAGCTCATTGTTCTCACCCAGAGTAATAGAACTCGTAATAACTCTCAGCACCTTTGGGTGTAGCAAAGACAACTTTGATGGTGCTGTTTTGGTCTGGGATGCTTGGAAGGTTAGCATAAATGATGGCTGTCTCTGTAGGGTTAAGACCTCTGGGAGGTTGATAGACAATGCTGTAATTTCCAGCAATCGTTATGTACGCTATATACCATTTGTAGCTTTCATTTGTTGGATATTGGGAGTATTTCTCGACGGCAACAATAGAGTCACCTCCAGAAACATAAGATATTATGAGATCACAATGATCGAAGTCGTAAATTAATGTATTTCCAGTATTTGTTAAGTTTAGTTGGATACCGACAGAGTTAGTACTGTTAAAAACACTTGCTCCATTTATTTTAACATCAACACTCTTGTATTCCTTGATTTGGAGAAGTAAATTATTGAAAACCTGAATGCTCTTTATGAATATTCCAGCAAGCACCACGGTAGCAACTATCATAACATAGAACATTATTAATGAGGCTATCGTGGTGCTTAGGCCCAAAGTTAATCACCTCAAGGTTCTGATTCAATTGTCTCCTCAAAGTATGTACCCCAGGGTAGCACAAGCCTTATCTTGACGAGATCCCCAATCGACTCTCCAGTATATACATAGATCTTCACAGTTTCCCCGGGCTCCCACATACCGTTCTTAGTTCCTAGTTCTGTATAATTCCAATATCCAACACCTCCAGAAGAGTTGTATGGATAATATTGGAGGGTTCCATTTTCTGGGCCCAGATATATGTCTATATCGCTTATATTTCCAAAAGTATCAGTTCCGGTGTTCTTAACATAAAATGTGTATTCTTCAGAAGAACTATTATAATAACCATAAACTATTGTTAATTTTACCGAATAAGCATATTCCTGCTCCTGTATTCCTTGAGATATAACGCTTTGAAGGGAACTAAGCTTGCTCAGGACAACCATAGCCACCATTCCAGCTAGTATTGTTGCCACTATTATGAATATTGCATGTGCTATTGCTGTTGATTCTCCCACTTTCCTACACCTTGCTTCTTTATCACTCTTCTCAGGACCTCATCTACTATTTCATCCTCTCTGATTCCCAGCTCCTTTAATGTCAAGGCAAGAAGAGCTAAATTTTCCTCTAGTGAAAGGCCATACTCATTACCCATTTTAACTATCTCAATAAGGTTTTTAAGGGCCTCAACTTGATCTTTACTGGTTAGTCCTAAACCACCAATGAACTCTGCGAGCTTTGAAAAATATTCTGGAGGGACTCTATCAGAAAGCTCATATATAAGCCTTACAAGTCTTAAGAGTTTCGAGGCCTCTCCAATTTTACTTGTCGAAGCGGGGCTCTCTAGATAAGGTTCTTTCCTCCCCTTTTCTCCTTCGTATATATTAGAGATAGATCCAGTACCTATTCTTGTGCTGCTTTCCATAACTTTTTGTGGAATGAAGCCTTTCTTTTCTTCTTCTCTTTGAGATTGTTGCGGTCTGGGCTGAACCTTTTCGATTTGTTCAGTACTCTTTGGGGCAGTTACAGGAGGTGGAACCAACGGATTGCCTAACTGATCAGCAATATTTCTGAGCTCTATTATAGTTTCTTTAAGTAACTCGGCAAGCTCCTTTAGTTCTCCTGAGGCTTCTCTGTCTTTTCTCTCTTCTTCGCTCATTTCCTTCACCTCTTTTGAAGGTTCTTCTGCGTATATGAAGACATTTGAAAGAATTTTTCTAAGCAAAAGGCCTTCAAGAGAATACGCAAAAGGGCCTCTAATTCGGTTAAAAATGAAATCTCTAAAGGGTATTTAGGGAGGTTTTCTTCACTACCCTCTTCTATGATTTGGATATTATCGATAATATCTCTAACATTAAGAAAGGTTTTTAAACCAAAAAACATCCAGGTAATCATTATATAGAGGCTTATAGAAACTGCAATGTCCATCTTTGTCATATTAAATATCTGGAGAAGAAAAGTGGGTATAAGTATGGTAAGAATAATTGAACTAACTATAAGATAATAACTAATCTTAATTTTTGAAAGGACTTTAATTTTATCATTTCTATTAATTAAAAAAAATTGGGGATTTTGGGAAAGGGCCAAGGCTCCATCACCTTGTTATCCTAAGTCAACTGTGCCCTTAGAGTATATTGTTGCTGGTATGTATCTTGTAACTGTTAGTGGTGCACCCTTTGGAGGCAATATTTCAACTGTGATCATACCATAGGGCCCAACAT
>JALWTO010000038.1 GCA_027082825.1 Acidilobaceae archaeon | reverse complement strand
TTTATAAGCTTTCTGCCGAAATTTCATTATCATGGCATGACTTGAGCAAAAACTTTTAACGGTAGAGGTGGAAAAGTTGTATTGAAGATGAAAGATCAGAGGGTATCCATGAACACTAGTTTATAATTAGTAAGACTAAGAGGGGTAGAATGCGACAACGGGATTAAAGTAACAAGTTTATAATTAGTAAGACTAAGAGTGACATGTACGATGAGCTCTCAAAGAGCTATGAGTTTATAATTAGTAAGACTAAGAGGACAGTTATTATAGTAATTGGATATAAGGAGCAGGTTTATAATTAGTAAGACTAAGAGGGACAGTCAAGAGGTTCCTGCAACACTACTGGGTGTTTATAATTAGTAAGACTAAGAGAGGATTATCTCTTGGAACTTCTACAAAAAGGTTTATAATTAGTAAGACTAAGAGGCAAGCACCCAGTATGGAATCAGTACTTAAGTAGTTTATAATTAGTAAGACTAAGAGGGACAGCTGACTTGCAGGTCTGATTGACACATACATCTATCCGTTTATAATTAGTAAGACTAAGAGTGTTAAGCAACTGTTTGGCCTTCCCGAGAGAATAAGCATAAGTTTATAATTAGTAAGACTAAGAGGGTTATGGTGTTGCAAAAGACTTAACTTTGCAATCTAGTTTATAATTAGTAAGACTAAGAGTTGGGTGATCCCATAGGTACATGTCCTCAATGTGTTTATAATTAGTAAGACTAAGAGCATCCGCTCTCCTCAGAATTCTTGAGTAATGAAGTTTATAATTAGTAAGACTAAGAGTTTAATAAATCACTCCTCGAATATCCCAAATATAGTTTATAATTAGTAAGACTAAGAGCCATCCCATTGCTCGCAGTCTCCTCAGTCGTATACCCGTTGTTTATAATTAGTAAGACTAAGAGAGGCACATGGTAGTAGCCATCCTTTTCGTCATGTTTATAATTAGTAAGACTAAGAGAAAGCCACAACTATGTAATTTGTTCCCATGAGCTGTTTATAATTAGTAAGACTAAGAGGTCAATGTCAAAGCTCTAGCCTTACCTCCAGCCACTCTTACGAGTTTATAATTAGTAAGACTAAGAGTATATAGCATAACTTTTAACTTTTTGTATTTTCCCAGTTTATAATTAGTAAGACTAAGAGAAATCATCGCCATAAAACAACTTAATTCCCTTGTTTATAATTAGTAAGACTAAGAGATTAAGGCAAAGAGCAAAGCTAGAAATGCTACAGTTTATAATTAGTAAGACTAAGAGATTAAAAAAGCGTAAGTATGAATTAAAGAGTTTATAATTAGTAAGACTAAGAGAATTCCAACTGATTGCCCAGATAAAGGTGATATGGTTTATAATTAGTAAGACTAAGAGCACCTTCCCCCCTAGGGGGTCCTTACCCCCTAGGTGTGGGTTTATAATTAGTAAGACTAAGAGACTTTGCAGTCCAAAAAGTCAGCCAAAAAATCATTCGTTTATAATTAGTAAGACTAAGAGTAATATCTATTGCAATCAAGTTTAGATATAGTTTATAATTAGTAAGACTAAGAGCCATCTTCATTTGAGACCGATAGGGCGTATAAAAAACGATTAAATCCTGTTTATAATTAGTAAGACTAAGAGAAACGGCCCCACACGGGGCCGAGGTCTCAGAAGTTTATAATTAGTAAGACTAAGAGCCTTGCATAGGAGAGGCCTCCTGCTCTGGAGACACATGGTTTATAATTAGTAAGACTAAGAGATTTCTTTCTCTACTAGTTTCCAAAGGTAGTCTTGTTTATAATTAGTAAGACTAAGAGCTCTGTCCAAATGTAATTACAGTACGTTTGCCTAGTTTATAATTAGTAAGACTAAGAGTCTCCTCTTCCTATGACGTGTATGGTGATGATGTGTTCTGTGGTTTATAATTAGTAAGACTAAGAGTATGAAAGACCCCGTTACGGACTGGTGGACTACTTTTGGGGTTCCTGTTAGGTTTATAATTAGTAAGACTAAGAGATTACATACGCTATTCCTCCTACTAGAGCACCAGGTTTATAATTAGTAAGACTAAGAGGCATGCTTAATGCCTGTGCTGGTGTAACTGGCTGTCCTCTAGTTTATAATTAGTAAGACTAAGAGATCTTTTTAACTAGCTCGTTCCACTCATATTCTCCCGTTTATAATTAGTAAGACTAAGAGTATTTTGCCAGACTTGTATTGTCTCCTAACCTGTTTATAATTAGTAAGACTAAGAGAAAGTAGTATAGACAAATGCACCTTCTTTAAACTCGTTTATAATTAGTAAGACTAAGAGAACAATACCAACAGGCTACGAAAACAAGACGGGTTTATAATTAGTAAGACTAAGAGACATAAACATCACAATCAGTGTCGGCCAAGACTAATACGTGTTTATAATTAGTAAGACTAAGAGCACTTCTACCTTTCTCACCACCTTTTTCCACCTCACTTGGTTTATAATTAGTAAGACTAAGAGCGTATACTATTTAATGCTCAAACTATTTAAACATGTTTATAATTAGTAAGACTAAGAGCCGTTTCCTTCGTATTGCTCTGAATACATTTGTTTATAATTAGTAAGACTAAGAGAGCAAAGGGCCCAGCTTATACTGTGGACGACATGTTTATAATTAGTAAGACTAAGAGGCCACGCCAATGGGTATATATTTGCTGACTAGTTTATAATTAGTAAGACTAAGAGATGTAGGGCTGTAAGCATGTATTTGATCCATAATAAACGGCTTGGCTAGCCTATGTTTTTATCTTTGAGTAAAGCCTCTTAAAGTAGTTTTCAACATCAACGTCCATCTCTCTGCTCTTCAATTCCTTTCTCCATGCCTCGAGAAGAAGGTTTTCCATCTTCATGTACTCAGCCGCTGTAAGGACCTTCTTCTCCATCTTTTCAGCAACTTCATATATAGGCTTCATTTTTTCTTTAAAGTTTTTGTCTCTGACTATATGATGATCAATTATTATTGTTTTTGCTGGAGTCTCCTTTATTGCCTTTATAACGTTCTTTATGCTTTCCTCGAAGGACTTTCTAGAGACTTTCCAACCTACCAGTATCGTTGGATAGCCATCTATTATCATCATAGTTGGCTTTCTCTCTAATACCCATTTAAGGGCATTAGGGTCTGCGAGATTTTGTGCATCCGAGCCATGAATAAAGGATTCCTTTCCCTTTCTTATGTTAACTAGTATGACTCTCCCGACCTTGCTTCCTATAGGGCCATGCCATACAGGAGGAGAAAACTTCATCTTAAGATCCTTCTTTAGAGTTACCTCAGTCTCATCGGCAACCCTAAGCTCCTTGGCCAGCTCCTTGATCCTGGCATAAAAATATTTACCTCTCTTCTTTGCGGATGCAGTAACTTCATTCTCAAACTTCTTATAATAGACAACTTTATTATAAAAAACATTTTCATACATTTCGTCGTCGTCAGGATGAGGGTGATGATCATAATGGTAATGGGTAACAACAATTATATCTGATTTTGAAGCGAACTCTATAATCTTTTTTCTTGTTATTTCAAGTGCCCTAAGCTCATGGTCAGATGGAGAAAGACCATAGCGTTTTGGAGCTAAAGCAACTCCAGGATCTATGAATATTTTTATGTTATCAATCTCAACAAGGGTCGCTTCGCTTCTAACTCCCATAGAGTCAAAGGCTATTGGATAAACCTTTATTGGCAAGAAACCTCACCTTTCTTGTCTTTTTTTTAAAGGTTAAGACCTTCCAGGCTTCCTTAGACGTATACAGCTTATGTAGTAACCTGAAGGCCAGAGAGCTCTTATTATAAGAATAACAATAAATACGATCAACAGAACTACAGCTGTTGTTATCCAGAACTTCCATGAAGGATCTAGAGGCAAGTTCTCAACCCCATTTATTCAAAAATGGAGAAGTTAAAATTCACAGCCCAGTTCAGCTAATGCCTCTCTTAGCTCTCTGGCGATAAGTTCGATGCTTACATTTCTCGGAAGGGGGATGAGGACGATCTTTTCATTGTTGATGCCATGATGAACTATGAACTTTTTTCCAGCCAGACCGCTAAAATCTCCATAAAATATTATACTTTTCTTACCTCTTGTTATTAATGACATTATCTCAGCCTTTCCTATGACGTCACTCGCACACTTTACAACGTGAATGTCAACCTTCTCTTTGTTACATTCAATCTTATAGCTTGTAATGTTATCAACCATGTCTGAGTGCTCTAAGTTTTCATCACTTCCAATAGATCTTAAGGCACGGAGAAAACTAGAAGGCTTGAGCCCTCTTTCTGAATAGTTAATTCCTGAGCCTAACCTTATGAGACCAAGAGCATTGAGAGCTTCAAGTATCTTGAGAAGCCTGAGCCCTTTTTTGTTTATTGAGTAAAGTCTCTTTTTATCGTCAAAGCTTAAGAAACCCCTGTCAAGAAGAGTTAAGGTTACGTGATCATCAAAGGTTTTTGTGTTTAGGTTTGCGTATTGGATTATCCTTGTCTTCTTCATGGGTCCTCTGTTCGAGAGAACCTTAAGTATAGTGTAGATTATTTCCAGTCTTGATCTTCTCTTTCCATCGTCTTGGCTTTCAATTTCATCAAGTAAATTGTCTCTCATGATACCACATCATTCTAAAGAGTTTAGGTGTTGCACTAAAGTTGTGCATCGTTGCTATTAGTGTGGCGTTCCAGCTATTAAAGTTAGATGGAACATTGATACATATCTTAAATTATAATAAAGTTCTAGAATTGTAATCAGAATTCTAATACAGTAAAAAATTCCGCAATACTATTTAAAGATAAAAAATAACATATAATAGTGACCAAATAGGTGGAAAAGAGTGAAAGCAATCTATCTATTAGCGATGCTTGGAGTGCTCTTTGCATCGCTTGGAGTCTCGTATTCGATGTGGAGCGATTCACTCCATGTGAACACTTATGTTCACACAGGAGATGTGGCAGTTGCATTTGATGGACACCACTGCAGTGATACAGGAGCTGACCCTCAAGGTGGAACAAACCTAGGAGGTAACTTCACAAATAGTGAAAATAAGGATGTTGCAAGTTGTTCAGTGACACCAGAGCAGACAGATGAAGCTGGTAATGTAATAAAGCTAAATGTTACTTTGACAAATGCCTATCCAGGCTATGAAGTATGTGTTGACTTTAATGTTACAAATATCGGTACAGTCCCAGTAAAGTTACTTCAACATAATTATACAACAACTCCCTCTAGCGATCTCTATGTTAACTTGATAGTCCCTCAGGATACTCAAATAGAACCAGGACAGAACAGCCAGTATACACTCTGTGTAGGAGTAAAGCAGTCTGCTGCTCAGGACAGTAGCTACAGCTTCGACCTAGGGCTCTACTTTGCTCAGTGGAACGAAGTAAGTAGTGGCGGAGGAGAGTAACGAACTTAACTAACAAAATCTTTTTTATTTTTATTTTTTGTTGAGGTGTTTTGAAAATGAAGCTTTTAAGTCTTGGGGCAATAGCGATAGCGATTCTAGCATCAACTCTTGTGGGTTATGCCATGTGGAGTGATGCACTTCACATAAACTCTTATGTTCACACAGGAGATGTTAAAATAGGCTTTATACAATCAACACTAATTTACTCAGACTCCTGCGGATCCCCTTCAGGCTATGGTTATAGCAATGGTAATGATTGGAATGCTACAGGCTTCCCTGACAGAAACCACTTCATACAACTAGATAAGGATGTTGCATGTACAGAGGCACAGTTTGAAGGAACAGCTGACAACGGATATTATCACACACTTAATGTAACAATACACAATGCATATCCATGGTACTATACTCATATAGCCTTCAAGATATGCAACTATGGAAGCGTTCCAGTTAAGATATGGAGAGTTCTTGTAAATGGAACATACTACTATGAGCTGAATGCTGCTGGAGTTGAGAATGGAGTATATATGGATCTTAATGGAGATGGGGTTAACGATGTAGTTGTCTGGTGGGGAGATAACTTTGGAGCTCAGCTTCATCAAGGAAACTGTGCTGATATAAGTTTTGATGTGGTTGTTCTCCAGGGAGCTCCTCAGGGGCAGGATCTAAGTTTTACAATACAACCTCAGGCAGTACAATGGAACGAGTATAGTCCTATGGGTCCTTTAACCCCTCATTAGTAAGGGGTTAAGGAAGAAACTGGATCTAAACCTAATTTTTTATTTTTACTTAAATAAGGTGATTGAAGATGATGCCTTCTAAGACCTCGGTTGGAATCAGACATGTTGAAAGAGTGCTTCTTGCGCTTTTCTCTATCTATTTAGGAGTTCGTTGGCTTGGCCTACTTAACTCGAACTCGATGATTATAGATGCTCTTGTCTCATCTTCATTTCTGACAACAGTTCTCCTGCTAAGATTTGGGGACGAGGTAAGGGGAAGTTTAATTAAAGATGGGATAAAGCTTTCTATAGGCATTGTTCTTTTACTTGCCTTAACATTCATGGGGTTATCATTTTTTACTGGGTTATCTTTAAATCCTTATGCTTCTTCGATAAGCTATCTAATAAACAATCTCGTCTTTATGGTTCCCAGATCCATAGCTGTAGTTGCGGCAATTGCTCTTACCTCAAGATTTCTTAGATTGAGATATTCTCTAGTTGTGTCTGTATTAATGATCCTGTCTATGAATCTAACTCTTTCAGCTCTTCTGAATACAAACGTTTTAACACTTCAAAACATTCTTGAGGTCTTAGGCCCTTCAATCTTAGAGGCTGTTGCTATTGTTCTCATCTCAAAACGTTTTGGGATCGTATCGGCTATGGTATATGGTCTTGTTCTCTCAGGTTCTATTTGGTTAAATCCTTTGGTTCCAAATGTTAGAGGAGAACTCATGGGGCTTGTGTATATAATGATAAACCTCGTTTTGATAACTTACGTAGCCTCTCCAGTGCAAACGTTTTCTGGTGTTTCATCTAGGCTGAGATTTAAAGAAGGAATCTTGCCAGTAATGCTCACAGGACTCTTTGCTTTGGCAGTCCTTGTTATGATGAAGCACGGATATTATACCCTTTTAGTTCTCACTGGAAGCATGAAACCTCATATAAATCCTGGAGATCTTGTCCTTATAGGACCTGGACATACAAAGATCGGTGAGATTATAGCTTATATAGGACCTGGAAGGAGCATTGTCGTCCATAGAGTTATTGATATTTTGCACAGCGGGAGTCATGCGACGATAATAACCAAAGGTGATGCAAATACTGTTGCAGATCCTCCAGTTTCTTCCTCTCAGGTGCTTGGAAGGCTTATTTTTAAGATACCTTACATAGGCCTTCCAATCCTTGAGATAGCTAAGGTTACTGGAAGCACAGCAGAGGTTACACTTATGTTTATCGGTATAGGTGTTCTTGTATATTTCATTACTTCGATGAGGAAAAGATTTTGATATTATAGGTAGTATTGGTAATCTAGATCACCTTCTTTCCTTTCTCATAGTTGTTAGGGGTCTGTTCTAAGTTCTCAGCAATTGTTATAAATTAATGTTTATTTGATGTCATTCTTTGTCATTATATGGAAGGCTTAGAGGGAGACAGCTTGGATAACGATAATGAGTGTGTGATATCGGTCAAAGAGTTGACAAAGATATACGGTTCGGTCAAGGCTGTAGACAGAGTTTCATTTTGTGTCAAAGATAGAGAGATATTTGGCTTCCTTGGTCCGAATGGTGCAGGAAAGACAACAACAGTCAGAATGCTTGTCGGTCTCACTACAATATCGAGTGGCAATGCCCTAGTATATGGCTATAATGTTGTTAAGGATTATAAGAATGTTAGAAAGATAATAGGTGTTGTTCCTGATGTTTCCAACCTTTATCTAGAGCTTACATGTTTTCAAAATCTTCTGTTTTCAGCAAAGATGTACGATGTTCCTAAAGGTATGAGAGAGGAGAGAATCAATTATCTACTTAAGTTCTTTGGGCTATGGAAGTTTAGGAATGTAAAGTTCAAGAACCTATCCAGAGGTCTTAAGAGAAGGCTGACTATAGCTGCTGCACTTGTTCATAAACCAAAAGTTCTCTTTCTTGATGAGCCAACTTCAGGCCTAGATGTTATGAGTAGAAGGATTTTATGGACTCAACTAAAAGAGCTTAACAGACAGGAGGTCACAATATTTCTGACTACGCATAATGTTTATGAAGCGTTTCACATCTCTGACAGAATTGCCATAATTAATAAAGGAAGAATAGTTGCGATAGGGTCCCCAAAGGAGCTTAGCAAGAGATTTAGTACACAGGAGGTAATTGAAGTTGCATTTTATCCTTCAAAAATGAGCACTAAAGATCTATCTGAACATATAAAGGGTATGCTTAGTGTAAAGAGGGTTGGAAATCATTTTGAAATAGTTCCGTTGAATAAAAATAGTGTTATTGAGGGTATAGTCAGGTATGCTAAGTCAAGAGGTTTAGAAATTTCGATGCTAAGGCTCAGAAGCGCTGACGCCGAAGAACTCTTCCTTAAGATTGTTGGTGAGACTAAATGATCGATGAACTTGTTAAGTCCTTTTACATAGCAATGAAGGATTTTAGAGAATATTACATGAAGCCTGGGGCAGTAAGCTGGGGTCTTCTCTTTCCTTTTGTTTTTGCGTTAGCATTCATGGTCAGGCGTGGAGGTCTTACGGAATGGCTTGCTCCAGGCATGATAGCTCTTGCTCTTTTCTTTGGTTCAACTTCTATGTCGGCAATGTCGATAGTCTTTGAGAGGAGATTTGGATCATTTGAAAGACTTATGCTATATCCAGTCACTTATACAACAATAGCATTAGGGAAAACATTAAGCAGTTTTATTATGGGATTATTTTCCATAATCCCTGTGCTAATCTTAACAATGGTAGTCCTAAAAATTCCGCCAATACATCCATTTCTTCTGGTACTTGCAGTAGTTTTGGCTACATTTGAATCCTCAGCCTTCGGAGTTCTGCTTTCATTTTTGGTAAAGGATCCAACTCAGGTTATGGTTGTATTTAACCTTGTCAGATTCCCAATGATGTTCTTAGCAGATGTTATAATACCTGTAAGCTTAATGCCACACTATATCCTTTCCATTGTTCTTCTTCAACCCTTAACATACTCAGCGGAAGTGATAAGATTTGCATATGAGGGGTCCTATGATATATTACCTCCGGAAATATCGTTTGCCCTAGCACTATTAATCGGAATAGTATTTCTAGTAGTTGCTGGTTATATTATAAGGAGAAGCAAGCCCTGAATCCATCTAATGTTTCTTGACCCTGATGATATCATTATAAAAGATTATAAAGTATTGGGCTTCTCTTGAGCTAAAGTTGATTCATAATAAGGCTTAGACTTAAAATGTTTCTCTTTAAAGAACATGTTTAGAATTTGATTTGTTGGTGGTATCCTGAAATTTTTGTAAAAGATAGAAACAAGCCCGCGACCTCAGGTGGCGCCGCGGCCGGGATTCGAACCCGGGTCACGGGCTTTCTGTGGTCCTGCCTCCGCTCCCGTTTTTAATATGTGATTTACATCTTTTTTATAAACTTTTCCAAGACGTTTCTGAAGGTCTAATATCTTGGATATGTTATATTTAGATGATGTATATCCTTAAACTTTCTCAGGCCAATGAAATAAAGGGAGCGGAGGCAGATCCATGACAGGCCCGCATACTAGGCCAGGCTATACTACCGCGGCTCCACAGAGGGCGTTGGTTACGAGGGTATAAAAGTTTGAGCACAAATAAAATAAGCATTGATGGGGTTTATGTAGTTAGTGGACCTGCTAAACTTGTTCCTGTTTCTGGAAAGATTGAGTTGTTCGGAGCTGAGCTTACAGAGCCAGTGGTTATTCCAGTAGGAAGGAGTGTGCCGATTATTGCTAAACATGCCAATGTGGATGTTTTCCCAAATATTAACATTCTGAGAAAGGGTAATGAGAATATTTATAAAAAAGCTGAAGATGTCGCGGAAAAACTCTCTCAACTTGATCCACCTGTTATTCTAATAGGTTTGACTGATGTAGGAAAGAGTACGATAGCATTTTGGGCTGCAAGTCTGGCAAAGCTTAGAGGAGAGAGAACAAAAATTCTTTCAACAGATGTTGGACAAAATGAGGTTTACCTTCCAGGGTTCGAGGCCTTGGCTGGGGCTGAACTTCCATTAGTTCCTGGGAAAGTAAAGGCTGATAAGATGTATACATGTTTTGTAGGATCATTTACACCCTTAAAGTCTCTCTCAAGATACTATTCATGTTTCTCATCATTACTTAGAGTTACTGATGGGTGGACGATAGTTGACACTGATGGTTGGGTTGAGCTATGGTCTGGGCTCGAGTCGAAAGTTGCGTTATTAAGAATAGCTAATGAAGGGACGCCTGTTGTTATCGGAAGTAAGCAGATGGCAGAGCTTTTGAGAAGATTTGGGTTTGAAGTCAGGTTTTTTGAAAGTGTTGCTGAGGGTAAAAAGAATAGAGAAGAAAGGAGAAGAAATAGGATAAGGATGCTCTCATCAATAATAACAAGGTCACAAGAGAAAGCCTTTAAAATAGACAACTTGAATCTAGTAGGTTTTCCGATATTTAACTGCAAAAAAGAACTCATTAATTCTTTCTCAAGGATTCTATTTGCTGAGAGATGTGAGGATGGAAGAGAAGTTATCGTTACTAAGGGAAGGGTTGAAGTGTCAGCAGGAATAAGGATCCTTAGGGATGGTTGGGAGAGAGGGCTATTTGTTGGTCTATCTGGGGAAGAGAAATTAAAGGATAGGCCTGGATTATTGACTAAAATAAATTATAGAAGCAGAATGATCAATATTTTTGTTGAGAAAGATGTTAGTCCAAGAATTGTAATGGCTGGTTCCGAAAGGTTTGAAGAGGTGCTCTCTGTTCTAAAAACTTAAGTTGGTTAAGACTTTAATTCAGTTAAACATATGTTTTTCATCAGCAACGCATCTTTATCAAGGATTGGGCTCTCCGATATAACTACAGCGCTTATTCCAGTCTCAAGATATGCCTTGCAAACGATCTTCCACTCTGGTCCATATTCTTTCTCTCTAAGTGTGTGATGTTCTTTTTCTCCTCCCTTTCCATATTCTATCTTTGAGAAGTGGGTGTGGAGAGGATTAACTGCTCTGCTTCCAAGCTCTTTCTCAATTTTCTCTATAACATCTAAAACTTCGTTGACCTCCCTTATGAAATTTCCTTGATATCTTGCATGTAGATGCGCCCAGTCAATGCAAGGTCTGCACCTTTGAACGTTCCTACATATCTCTATTATCTCATCGACATCACCAACCTGGGAGGTCTTTCCTGTGGTTTCAGGGGCAATTTGAGGCTTTGTTATATTGTCTGAGATCTCTTCCATGAGGTTATTGAGGGCATCTACGACCTTCCTAGTTGCCTCATCCCTAGATTTGTTACCCTTATAGTAGCCTGGATGGAAGACAACTGCATATGCTCCCATCCATTCTGCTGCAAACAGTGAGTTTCTTAACCTTTGAAGACTTCTCTTTATGACATTCTCATCAGGACTTGCAAGGTTAATAAAATAGGGTGCATGTATGCTTAGAATGACATTGTGTTTCTTAGCTTCCTCTCCTAACCTTCTTGCCTTCTCTTCGCTTATTTTAACTCCTCTTACGGCCTCATATTCTAATGCATCAAGCCCTATGTTTGTTAGGTATTCTGGAACTTTGATCATATCACCTTTAAAGTTAAGGGGTTTTCCTGCAGGACCGAACTTTATCTTTAGCATAAACAAGCTCACCTCTTTAAACTATGTATGCTTTTCTCTTTAAACAACAGCTATGAGACTAGAAATCTATAACGTTAAAAAGCTGAGTGTTTGTGGAGCCACTGGCGGGATTTGAACCCGGGTCACGGTTTTCATCTAGCCATAAATAGTGCTTCACTGAGAAACTTCAGTCCGAAACTTTGACAAAGCGTGCCATCAAACTTGACGGTCACGAGTGAGAATTAGACAGACTTGGAGTGTTTTCTTTAATATTAATCTACATCTACACTGATATGGACAAGCACTCATTAAGCCTCTGGACAACAAAAGTGTGACTGGGAGAGTGTAGTGGCTAGAGCTACTAGCATTGTTAAAGCTATCCATGACAGTGGCTTAGAAAGGGTGCTGAGGAAGCTAGAGCTTCACGAGAAGCTTCTTAGAGAAGAGCTGAAGTATATTTGTCGTCTGCTAACCCTGGCAAAGGTTGCTAGAAGAGTTAGCCTCACTAGACAATCAACCATAAACCTCGCAGTATACCATAGTTGCACTACGTAAAAAAGGTCTAAAATAGTATGACCTAGAAAGGTGGTGATGCCTCGTTGAAATCCATACTAGAAGTTTTAGAGGAGCTCATATTAAGAAGACGTTGGCTCATAGCTGAGATTAAGAAATTCGAAGAAAAATATGGCATGAGTAGCAGAGATTTCTATGAAAAGTGGAGCAAGGGATTACTACCCGAACCTATGGATCCTGAGGCCCACGGGGACTTCATGATATGGTACGGTCTTATAGAGGAACTAAACAATGTTGAAGAAGAGCTAAAGAGAAAACTTAAAACAAGATGAGGAGAGTAAAGCTATGACCCTAAAACTAGCCGAGAGGATAGCTCATGTTACAAGTAAACTACAAAATCTAGGATTCCGCCATATAACCCTTATAGCATACAGGCCTGGCCCCCTAGGCGTAGACGGTTATTATAAGCTACGGGCCGTAAAGCATAACTATGAGGTTTTCATATCAGAACTTCTAATTCGAGGCTCCATGGTCAAATACTCATATACGCTATTATATGGTAAGAAGATCATTTTAAGATATGATAATGCTCCACACCATCCTTATATCGAGACATTTCCGCACCATAAACATGAAAATGATGAGATAAAACCTCTCTACAATAGTTCAATAGAATCATTTATCAAGGAAATAGAGAATCTAGTCGAGGAAAGCTAGTCACAAACTTACGATGCGATTACTAGTACAATGCCAAGCTATTAGGTGGCGCCACCGCCGGGATTCGAACCCGGGTCACGGGCTTAGGAGGCCAGAGATATAAATACAAGTGTTTCAGCAGATAATGGAAAGCTGAAATGTTTATGCATAGTCGATTATCAAGATACATAGTCATGCTCCTCTACCGAAACATTGGCCTATGTATGTTATCTTATGTTATCTGTGGTAGAAGCGGATTCATAGAAGCTTTTTACAAGCTTTCTCAGGCATGCGCACTAGTATGTGCGGGCACTTCCCTCTAGGCTAGGGCAGAATGTCGGCATACTTACTTACCAAGGCATTACCTCGTGATGCGGAAGTTAGAGTTGCTATAAATGTACATTTCTTCAAGCCTGTTGAAACGGCAACGTTTGTTAGCAAGATTGGTGCTAGAGCTTAATCCTAGTTATTCATCAATAATAGTAGCTCAAGTCTTAGGGTGCCCATGAGTGTCTTTAAGGTTTGAGCGAAGAATCTACTAGTTGGAGTGATGATAGCGGTGAGTAATAAGTCAAAAACCATCACGGTTAGTCTACCTCCATGGGTCTCAGAGGAGGAGGCCCGGAGAGTTATAGAGGAGGTAATAGCGAGACTCTGGGGTCGGATTAGTATTGAAGAGGTTAGGGCGAAGCTCGGTGTAAAGAAAGAGCAGCTACTAGAGGACATCGAGACAGAAGAATACGATGTAGAAGAGTTGCGTAGACGCGAGAGGGAGCGGCTACCTTGACAATACTAGATACCAGTGTCGTGATAGACCGGGTCCACGAGAGGAGGCTCATAATCGAGGATATAACCATTGTGACACTTGTAGAATACCCTCGTATAGTGTACTACAAGCACTTCCGAGGCAATGTTATATTTCCCGTAGAGCAAGATTATCTCACCGCCCATAAACTCCAACTGCAACTATTAAAGAAAGGACAGCCTCAAGCATTTGCTGACTTACTAATAGCTTCTATAGCACTTAACAGAGGAGAAAGGCTGGTAACAAGAGATAAAGATTTCAGAGTGATAGCCAAGGTAGCCTCCGAGCTAGGCTATGAGTTCAAGTTAGAACTGAAATCGTGAAGATTGAGGGCGCAAAAGTATTCTGGAGAGGATATAATGCTAATCTTAGAATGTAACGAGGAGTACATTATGTGACAAAAACATAGTATGGTTTTCTCCCCCACTTTAAAGAGTCAGTCTTCCATAGACTGTATCTCCCAAGCCTATAACTGATTCAGTCCCAAAGAGCCAGGAAACTAGGTAATCGTTAATGAGGTTAGAAGATGTTTTGTGGAGCCGCCGGCGGGATTTGAACCGGGACCACTGGCTTACAAGGCCAGAGATATAAATACGGACGTTTCAGCTTTCCATGGCTTGTTGAAACATCTATGCATAGCCGACTATCATTACACATAGCCATGCCTGCCTACTGAAACATGGATATAATGAACCGGCCATTGCATCAAAAGTGATGGGTAGTCGTCTGTCTTGCCCCCTAAATAGAGCATAGGACGGGATGAAGAGGTCTAGGAGTGTTCCATGACTCTTGGTTGCTCTCCTGTGAGCATATACGCTTTCCTAGCCAGCTGGGAAGCTAGTATGTTGTGCCCTGAATTAATATCTGCCTGAGAGAGGAATACTAGGGCCTATAGTAAGGGGATGGGGTTGTGGTGCTTTGGGTGCGGTTAGGGCTGAGTCTAGGGAGGACTACTTCTTCCTCCTCTTCATATTTTTACAGAACATAATAGGCTAGCATATTAATTAGACTCCGTAAACCTAACCGAAGATGGGAGCTGACTGTGACCAGGCAAGTTGAGGTTAAGATAAGAATTCCTAGTGAACTAGCTGAGCTCGCGAGACCACGTAGCGTCGAGGAGGAGTTGAGGCTACTAGTGGCACTTGAGCTCTACCGTGAGGGGAGGGTTTCGCTAGGAAAGGCCGCTGAGCTGGCTGGGTTGAGTACTAGAGAGTTCCTCTACGAGCTACGCTCCAGAAGAATACCGCTAAACTACGACCTTGAGGAGCTTGAGGAGGATATGAAGACTGTGAGAATGCTCGTAGAAGGCTAAAGAGGCTAGATTTTATGAAGGCTATAATCGATACTAGCATAGTGATAGCACTCTCTAATATTGGCAGGCTTGAGTTGCTAAGGGAGCTCTTCCCTAATGTACTAGTGCCTAAGGCTGTAGCAGAAGAGTATGGCGAGCCTCTACCGAGTTGGATAGAGGTCTTGGAAGTTAAACACAAGCATCTTGTTCAAGTCTTACTCGAATACCTGCACAGAGGGGAGGCCGAGGCAATAGCCTTAGCAGTAGAGTTGCAGGGAGTAGTAATAGCCCTAGATGATAAGAAGGCTAGAAGAGCGGCTAGAAGGCTAGGATTGAGGGTAATAGGCACACTCGGCATCCTTATTCTAGCTAAAAAGAAGGGCCTCTTAAGCGACTTAAGGGAAGAAATAGGGAAGCTCCTCCACACATCCTTCTGGCTCTCCCAAGACGTAATCCAAGAGGCGCTAAAGAGGGCTGAAAAGGATTGCTAAGAGACCGATAAGCACGAAACTTTGAATATAATCAATTATAAGCAATTCTAGCTAGGCCTCCACGCTATAGAGTCAAGGGCTTAAAAGTAGCCTATGCACTGTGGAGGTTTCGAGGGTATTTAAGTGGAGCCGCCGGCGGGATTCGAACCCGCGACCACCGGCTTACAAGGCCGGCGCTGTCGGCCCGCGCAGGTCTACCGCTGAGCTACGGCGGCCTCCACAATGTCTTCTAATAAGGAAGAGATTTTTAAGACTTTATTCTTTAATTGGAGAACAATACGCGACTTGTCCATCCACAATACATGCTTTCTTCTCATCTCTTAATAGAAGTATAGGTTTGCCTACCCTTTCTGCTAGGTTTCTTAATGCTTTCATGTCTTCGAGGAGAACCTTTGATATTTTTTCATCAAGTGAAGCTTCTCCAAGGATCAAATCCTTTGGAATGATTTCTGATGTAAGAGATGAATGATATATTCCAGCTAAGGGAAGACCTATAATTCCAGTTGCAAGTAACAAAACTGATATACTTCTGGACGGAAGCCACCACCATCTAGAACCTAGGTCTTCTTTAGTTGATGTATTATTTTTGTCTTGAAGCACCAATGTTACATTTTTATTTCCTGAAGATCTAATAAATGAAGCCTCAACGTCACCCATGACTATCTTAATTGAACTTTCAGGTTTGAGTCCAATAAGTCTGTCTCCTATTCTAGCAATAGCTGTGGTATGAAATTTTACCATAAGAGTCAAGCTTTTCTGATTTGGAAGTCCTGCCTGCTTCGATGCAACATTAAGGATATTCTTTATTTTCGTAAAGTTAAGCTTTAGTCCATTAAAGGTACTCGGGTTCTTTATGATGCCATTTTCCACATTAATCCAATATCCGTCAAGATATGCAATTATTTCGTAAGTCGTAGTGTTCTTATCTAGAAAGACTTTGCCTTTATCTGTGGACACCTCTAGCCTTGGTTTAACTA
>JALWTO010000037.1 GCA_027082825.1 Acidilobaceae archaeon | reverse complement strand
TGTATGCTAGGCTATATGCTTAATTTTACTTAAAACTAATAATTTTATATAGTTTATTTACAAGCATATTGATTTCTCTTAGCTCTTGATGAGGAGTTTAGAGGGAATCGTGATAAACTAACTATGGGGACGTAGAAAGGCTATAAGGTAAAAGGATGTTTATACGAAATTAAGATTTTGTATGATAAATATTAACGTTTTACTTGTAATAAATTTTAAAGACAACAGAAGACAAATAATCTTGTTATAAGATACATATAAATGTATGTAATATTTTTTAAGTTTTTAAATTAATGTTAGCAATGAAAAAGCTTGGTGATGTTTTCCTGCAAAGGTCTTTATCGAATATTGATAGAGAGGACAGGACTCAAAAAAACATTAGTATATTGCTCCATAGTGTTTTAGGGCTTATTATTGGTATAATTTTGGCATATTTTTCGATGAATGGGATAATAGAGAGGATGGATCCTAAGGTATGGGGTGTTTTAGGAAGCTCAATAATAATAGTACTTTATTTACCAATATATTTTATAATGAAACGAAATGGTTATTTGACATCGTTATCAGAATTTTTTATCTATTTTATTATGGGATTAGGTTCTTGGTTCAGTTTTTATCCATTTCTTGCGAGTATCTTAGGACATTGAATGTTTAGATAAAAACATTTTAATTTCCTAGATGCCTTTCGATTTCATCCAGAAAGGAGGTTTTATGCATGAAAGGTATGAAGGTGCTATAGAATGATCAAGAATATAGTCGTTGAGGAATTTCCATATCCTAGTGTTGAGGAGTTAAAGGTAGAACTTGTTGAGAGAAAGGGTCTAGGCCATCCCGATTACATAAGTGATGCTGCAGCCGAAGCGGCAAGCAGAGCACTCTCTAAATATTATGCTGGAAGGTTTGGAAGAATATTGCACCATAATCTTGATAAAGTTCTCTTGGTAGGAGGTCAGGCCGACCCTAAGTTTGGAGGAGGTGAGGTGCTACATCCCATATATATAATAGTGTCTGGAAGAGCCACTACAGAGGTCAGAACAAAGGAAGGTGTCATATATATTCCTGTAGGCAGTATAATAGTCAAAGCTGTGAAGGATTGGATCAAGGAAAATTTTAGATTTCTTGACCCTGAATCTCATGTCATAGTAGACTATAAGATTGGAAAAGGAAGCGTTGACTTGGTAGGGCTTTTTGATACTAGAAGCTCTATGCCCAGAGCCAATGACACAAGCTTTGGCTCGGGCTATGCACCCTTATCTACGTTAGAGAAACTTGTTCTTAATGCAGAAAGACATTTAAATAGCAGAGAAGTAAAGTCAAGAATCCCTGAAATAGGAGAGGATATTAAAGTCATGGGACTTAGAAGAAATAAAAAAATAGATCTAACTATAGCAGCTGCTATAATAAGTAGGCTTGTTAGAGATATAGATGAATACCTTCAAGTTAAAGAACAGATAAAGGAAGAAGTACTGAAACTGGCTTCCCAAATATCGCCAGACTATGAGGTCAGGGTACATGTTAATACAGGAGATATCCCTGAGAAGAACATAATTTATTTGACTGTGACTGGCACAAGTGCTGAGCATGGAGATGATGGCGCGACTGGAAGAGGTAATAGGGCTAATGGTCTTATAACTCCATTTAGACCAATGAGTCTTGAAGCAACTGCTGGAAAGAACCCAGTAAGTCATGTTGGGAAGATATATAATGTTCTAGCTAATAAAATAGCCGAAGATATTTACAAAGAGGTTAATGGAGTAAAGGAAGTTTATGTTGAGATATTAAGTCAGATAGGAAGGCCTATAGATAATCCTCTTGTTGCCAATGTCAAGGTTAAACCTGAAAAACAGGGCGGCTTATCAGGAGAAATGATTAATGAGATAAACTCTGTAGTCAATGAGGATCTATCCAAAATAAACAAGCTAACTGAGCTTATACTTAAGGAAGATGTCACGCTTTTCTAGTTTTCATTTCTCCTGAATAATGTTTTTTGGTTCTATATTTTCTATATTCACTCACTATCTTTGTAAGATCTATAGGGGTCTTCTGTTCCTTAAGATTCTTTCTAGCCTTTATTGCATCGTCGATAATTTTTGAGTCAACAAATATGGATTCTTTTGCAATTTCCAGTTCATACTCATTTGTTTTGAAAACTGGAATTCCAAATTTTCTCAAAGAATTTGCCAGGTTAGATGCCGAGCCATTAAGAAGAATTGCTGAAATGTTAGCTTTAGCAACATACTCTATAGCCTTAAGCTCATATGTTCCAGGGTTTGTGACATAGAGAACTTCACCTGGTTCTAAAAAACCCAATTCTTTTTCAGATTTCTTTATAGAATTAATTGTCAAGGTAGAGATTTTTCTAGCAAGGACTATTTTGCCTCTGGCAACTTTCATTAGAGTTGTATAGATTTTTTCATTTTCCTTTTTTATATCCTCCAGGTTTTTCTCTTTCTTTTCCAACTCTTGTTGTGTTAATTTTAAAGAAACTTTAAGGCTTTCTAACTCTCCGCTTACAATTGAAAAAGCTTCTTTTCGATATTTGTTTTTACAAGTCTTGAGCTCCTTTTTATAGTTTTCTAAGACATTAAGAAGCTCCTTATTTTTTTCTTCAAGAAATTGAATCCTAGCCCTAAGTTCATCAATACGTCCAAGCAAAGACTTTATGTTATCTCTAGGATTTTCTATACAATGGATATTTCTCTCGTCTATTTTGTTATGTTCTTGTATTTCTTCTGAAAGAATTCTTTGGATTTCAGTCTCAACAGCCTCAGCAAGCGTAGAACCCTTAAGAACAGCCTCTTTAATTTTATCATAGTCTATATCAACATCAATTTTAGAAAGATAAGAATCTATTTGATTAAGTTTTGATTGAACTATGCTTAACGCTTTGTAAGCAGCTGCCAGTGCGTCTCTTTCATGCTGGGTCTCTGGATTTTCACCATTTAGTGCCTGTTTCGCTAGAAAAATTTTCTCTGAGATAAGCATGGATCTAGTAGGTGAATATACTAAGGCCTGATATTTAGCAGCAACGGCCTTTACTATCTCAGGAATTTCTGCAGTGTCAACAGCTATTATGACAGGTTTCCCATATTTTGATATAGTTTCAACTAGAGAACCTCTATCTAAGTTTTTATTACTCTCTAAGTGAAGTATATTCCCATCAAGGTCAAGTATGGCAAGACCAACCATAATGCCTGGATCTATTCCTACAACAATGGGTCTTTCAATTTTCATTTCTGGTGTTCCAAGAGAGAGCTTCTTACCATAAATCGTTCTGAATTTTATTATATAGTTTATTCCTTTATGAGGTCTAATTAAACCATAAAGTTTTCTCCTAGGTGCATAGACTGTAAATACTGCTCTGTCAAGGCCTCCTTTTCCTCCTTTAAAGTGGACATCGTAGTCAATACCAGCTTTGTCAAGAATCTCTTGTATCTTTTTAGTTGCATGCAAGACACTGGCTCTTACTCTTCTTTGATATCTTGCTTGACTCATACCACCCTTTCTGCTCCCTCTACCTTTACTTACTGTTATAATTGTTTTTTCTTCTTCCATAAACACAGCCGTTCCATATCCCTTAGAAACAAGTAGTGCGATCACATATGCAGTTCTCATAGAGTTTAATTTGGAAGGTCCGAGATCTACATGAGCCTTCTTAGCAACATCCCTTAATGTAACTATCTGATTATTAATTATGTTGACCTGAATTATTTTCGTTTCTGGCGGAAGAAGGTTAAGTAACTTATGGAGCTTCGGAATATCAGAAGCGAGTTCAAATACATTGTCAACTCCTATGGCTCTGGGCTTAAACTCCCAAGTAAGCCTGATTATTCTGGAAAGAGATGCAGAATAACTTTTTGTTATAAGTTTTCCTTCAGAATTTACAATAATTACAGAATATTTAGCATTGGGCGAGCCAGGTTTTCCCGATTCTATGTCAATACCCATATAAAGGGATGACTCACTCGATGCTAAGCTCATTCATGTTCCCCTTGACATACTTTAAAGCCTCATTCCCATCCACTTCTATCCTATAGATTTTTCTGAAAAAACGGGTAATATATTGTATGTCTCTCTTAAGTAGCTCTTCTGCATGTGGTTCATCCTTATAGATATATTGAGACCAATCAATAACGTAGGCCTCAGCAGTGTCATTAACAGAAATGGGTATTCTCACAAGAACGTTATATTCGCTAAGATCTCCATGGATTATTCCTACATCGATATAAGCTACTCTTAATGTTTTTAAAACCTGCGTAAGTATATCTATAGCTTCTTTTTTGTTTAACTCAGGCCTTTTATAGAGCTCTATGGAATCTTCTATATATTTCATTACTATAGCATGCCTGTTTCGGGCAATAGGAATAGGGACTCTAGCATCCTTGTTATAAAGTTTGGTCAGTATCTCGAACTCTCTTTCGCTAAGGGCCTTTGCAAGCTCAATCATACTTCTCCAGTTCATATTGATAACAAAGCTCCTGGTTCTTTTTATTTTTCTGAATGGTGCACTTCCTTCTCTATGGAACTTTATTGTAATTTTTTCATAACCAGGTGTTATCCCTATATAGACATCGCCCTCCTTACCTGCCCCTATTTTGTCTCCAAGTTCCTTGATTACCCCTCTAACCATCAGACCTCTAAGTGCCAGGATATCTAATCCCAAATAAGTTAAGGTAAAACCTATTATATTTCCAAAGACCCTTTTAACTAACTTAAACGTTGAAAGTTTTCTTAAGCAATTCGATAGTTTAGAGGGAGGTAGTTTAGACTCTTTTTCTATAAGCTCTATAGGCACATATTCATATTTTTTCATATTCTTCTCAATATTTCTTAGAATTCTGAATTCTGGTTCCTCAAGGTTACTATATATTTCTACAAGTCTGGAGACCATTTTTCTTCCCTAAAATAAAGAAAGGCTTTCAAGGTAAAAATATTAGCCAAATTGATATTTTCTTTTGTAATTTATCTAAAATATATTTGATTTATATAGTCTAATTATTATAAAAATCTATAGCAAACTTTTAATAGTATCATCAGAATAGAATCTATTAGAGAAATGGAGAAATTGTGGGTGCGAGAATGAATTTTACAAACAGGAGGTGTTTTAAAGATGCCTAAGGAACAGAGATCCACTAATGAGGCCCCACTCAAAGAAGGAATCTATGAAAGGGATGGAATACTTTATGTTATAGGACCTAGATATGTCGCTAGAGTAGCTAGGGCTTTAGCCAGCGAGAGTAGAGCAGAGTTACTTTATCATTTAAAGGAAGGTCCAAAAAGTCTTGAAGAACTATCTAGTGTTTTAAGCCAAAGCAAAGCTAATGTAAGCAATCATGTCAGGAAGTTAGAGTCATTGGATATAGTGACGGCTTCATACTCACCATCTGTTCGAGGAGTGAAGAAGAGCATTGCTCTTAAGGTTAAGGCAATAGTTTTAGTTCTTTACGAAGAAGCTGTCAGGGAAGTAAAGATATAAATACAATTAGACTAAAAAAGTGATGCTGCTGCTTTAAGAAAACCGATATAGACAGGGCTTGGTTGCAAAGGCCTACTTTTAAACTCTGGATGTGCTTGAGTAGCAAGATAAAAAGTATGGTCCTTAGGAAGTAATTCTATAGCTTCAACTAGTCCCTCATTACTCCATGCCGAAACTACGAGTCCGTTCTCGACTAATCTGTCGACATACCTAGGATTAACCTCATATCGATGTCTATGTCTTTCGTAAATAACTCTGGCTTTGCCATACAGTTTATAGATAGTAGTTCCTGGAACTAAATGTAAAGGTCTTGCCCCAAGTCTCATGGTCCCACCAAGGGTTCTGACAGTCTTTTGTTCTGGCAAGAGATCTATGACTGGGTATGGAGTTGTAGGATTGATTTCTGTACTGTTAGCCTCTTTGAGATTAGATACGTTTCTGGCAAATTCTATAACCATAAGTTGGAGGCCGTAACAAATTCCCAAGACAGGAATATTGTTCTCTCTCAAATACCTTATAGCAGAGATCTTACCTTCAGCTCCTCTTTTTCCAAAGCCTGGGAGTATAATTGCACCACTAACATTAGAAAGGATATCTTTGATATCAATCCTACCCTCTTCTATATCTGTTGCCTCAATCCAAATCATATTAGGGCCTATACCTAAATATGCTCCTGCATGCTTTAAAGCCTCTATTATGCTCATGTAACTATCCTTGAGCCTTGTATACTTCCCTATCATTGCTATATTAATTTTCATTTTTGGGTTCTTGACTTTCTTTACAAAGTCTTCCCACTCATTCAGTTCAGGTTCTTTATAGGCCAAGTCCAATTTTTTTGCAACCAGAATATGATAGCCTTGCTTTTTTAGTAAAAGAGGAACCTCATATATCGTTTCAAGGTCATGATTGCTAAAGACTGCATTTTCTGATAGACTAGAGTAAAGTGCTATCTTTCTTCTAGCTTCCTCTTCTAAAGGACGAGGGGTCCTAACAATTATAGCATTAGGTAATATTCCTATTCTTCTGAGTTCATATACACTATGCTGTACAGGCTTTGTCTTTTGTTCCCCTGTGGCAGATAGGATAGGTGCCAACGCCACATGCACAAAAAATGTGTTCTCAGGCCTTTCTTCTATCATCATTTGTCTTGCTGCTTCTAAGAAGGGCAATCCTTCAATATCACCAACAGTCCCTCCGATTTCTACTAACATAATATCAACGCCTGTTTCTATGGCAACCTCCCTAATTCTGGATTTTATTTCATTTGTAACATGAGGAATTACTTGAACTGTTTGACCTAAATAATTGCCCCTACGCTCTTTATCTATTACAGTCTTGTATATTTGTCCTGTTGTTATATTATGTTTCTTTGAAAGATTGACATCAAGAAATCTTTCATAATGACCAAGATCCAAATCTGTCTCTCCACCATCTTCGGTCACAAAGACCTCTCCATGCATGAAAGGATTCATGGTACCAGCATCGACGTTAATATAAGGATCTATCTTTATTGCTCCTACGCTGTAACCCATTAATTTCAAAAGAAGCCCCGTACTGGCCGTTACAATGCCTTTGCCAACGCTAGAAAGCACACCTCCAGTAACAAAGATATATTTTATTTTTCTATTTCCCAAGAACCCTTACACCAGACCTTCTCTTAGCCTAGCAGAGTTTTTAATAAAGGAACTTTTGGAAATTAGAAACAAATATTTTGTTTTCAAAATAATATTTTTCAAGCATTCTCCACCTCCTCACGACAAATGCCTTTTCCTCATTCATGCTTCAGTGTCGGGAGTACACGTCATCGGAGGTTCTGAGATTATTTAGATGGATATACTAATTAATGGCTTTTGTTTGATAAGATATCGTCGATTTTCCTCTTAACAATCTCAGCAACTATTTTCCCATCAATTTTTCCTCTAAGCTTTGACATGACTTTACCCATTATTAGGCTCATAGATCTCTCTCCACGATTTAATATACTTTCTATATTTTCCTTGATAATAATATCTATGATGCCCTCTGCCTCTTCTTTTGATATACCCATTAGACCCATCTCTTTAGCCAAGTCTTCTATTCCTTTTGATGGATTTGCTGATGCAGCTTTCAATAAATCCTCAGCAGCCTCCTTGGCGACCTTGCCTCTAGCTATCATATCTACAAGCTCTTCGAGTTGTTCGTCACTAATAGAATCTATGTCGACACCCTCTCTCTTGAGTCCTTTAAGGGTAACCGTGAAGAGAGAAGCTATTATCTTAGGTGAGACAACTTTTTTGTATTTTTCCATAAGTTTTTCTATTAAATCAAGCCTGACATTTTTTATTACTTTTTCGATGAGTTCATCACCCAGTCTATAATCCTCTTTAAACCTCTTTATTTTGACCTCTAGAGTTTCAGGTTTTATCTTTTCAGCTTTGTCATGCATCTCTTCTGTTATATCAAGTGGCGGTATGTCAGTTTCAGGATACATTCTTGCCTTTCCGGGCCTCGGTCTAAGATATTTGGTTGTCCCATCTTCAAGAGCTGCTCTAGTTTCGGCAGGGACTCCATCTATTGACATTGCAGCTCTTCTTAGAACTGCCTCAATAGCTTTTAGGGCTCTTTTCTCTTTTTCAGCAACTAGTACAAATGCATCTGAATTAGGGTTTATCTTCAAAGCTTTGTAAACATTATTAACTTCATCTTTACTTATCCCATAGTTAGGAAGTTCGTCACTATGGAATATTCCTCCAACTCCAGCCCAGAATCTAGCATAATCAGCAAACTCTGTTCCCAATCTTCTACCAGGCATGAGCTCTTTGCCTATAAGCCCTTTGAATTTAGGTAATCTTACTGCATAGACTTTCCCTCCAGTTGACAATACCCTTTTTATTATTCTGCTATTACTTTTTCTAAATAAACTAGTAACATCCACAGGCACTTGGTTTACTACATCCTCTTTTTTAACACCTCTTGACTTAAGTTCATTCTTAATTTCAAGAAGTCTAGATTGCCTTAAAGCCTCATAGACTATAACCTTTGGTATTAGATCGAGCCTTTGAACACCTTTGATTTCTGTTATTGCTCCATTCTTTATACTGACATTTAGATCTTGTCTTATAGTCCCTAATCCTCTCTTAACCTTGCCTGTAAGTCTAAGAAGCCTACCTACAGCTAGTGCAACCTCGTATGCCTCTTTAGGATCATGAATATCGGGTCCTGTAGATATTTCTATGAGTGGTATACCAAGCCTGTCAAGCTTGTATATGGTTTTGAGGCCCTTCTCACTTATCTTTCTAGCAGCATCTTCTTCAACAGCTATAGTCTCTATACTGTAATTCTTCCCAGCAACACTTATATAACCTCCAAGTGCTACTATCGCTGTTCTTTGAAAACCTGACGTATTACTACCATCTATGACAACCTTTCTCATCACATGAATCTCGTCTACTATCCATGAGTTAAGCGCTTTAGCTATTGCCATAGCTATTATTACAGCCTCTTTATTTATAGGATGAGGAGGTTCTTCATCGGCTTCAACTAAGCAGCTATGACCTATAGGTGCTTGATATTCATAAACTCTTCCTTTTTTCCATTCAAAAAGGGCGGCAATATCGACTTCACCTATCTCGCTTCTAGTAGGCCTGAGCCTTCTTTCAAAAACCCCATACTCATTATCAGTAAGTTCAGCAGGACATCCACAGAATAACTTAGTTTTTGTGGCTAGCTGTTGATGTATCTCGAGTCCTACAGTAAGTCCCAAAGATTTGTAGTCAACTACCAGTTCTCCATCTTTAACCATGATACCACCTCGGAAAATATCTGAGATCATGCCCTTTATTCATCTCACCTGCTAAAGGAGTTCTCATAATCTTAGAAACTTCTTTTAGATTTCTAGTTCTGGCAAGAACCCAAGAGAGTTTTGCGTATGCAGCCTCAGTAATCATATCCTCAAGAGGTATTGCTCCAGCCTTTAACATCTTTCTACCTTGGCTATAAACATTAAGATTTACTCTGCCGAATATTGTTTGGCTTGTTATGACTACAGGGATTTCACTTTCCGAGGCCCTTTTTATAGAGTCTATTGCTTTATCACTAACATGACCAAATCCGGTCCCCTCGATAACTATGCCATGATATCCTTTGTCAATTAGTAGATCTACAAGTTCACCATCCATTCCAGGATAGTGCTTAATTATTGCTACTTTCTCGTCAAATCCATTCTCTAAGAGAACGTCCTTTTCTCCTCTTTTTTGGAATTTTCTATTCAAAATTTCAATTTTTCCAGTCCAAGGCCATACTTTAGCAAGGGGTAAGTCGTTTATAGATTGGAACGCATCTCTTCTGCTCGAGTGCATTTTCCTTACTCTAGTACCTCTATGTGCCAAAGCATAGGTATCTCCTGTTTCACCATGCATGACAACAACTACTTCAGCAAAAGGTGCTTTAGATGCCGTTATAACCGATGCTATTAGGTTGAAAGATGCATCGCTACTCGGCCTGTCGCTACTTCTTTGAGCTCCTGTGAGAATAATGGGTATAGGAAGTCCTTTATGAAATGCAAAAGCTAGTGCTGCAGCTGTATAGGCTAAGGTGTCAGTTCCATGAGCAACTATAATTCCATCATAACCTCTATTTATGGCCCTTTCAATACTTTCGGCCATTCTTTCCCAGTATCTAGGCATCATATTTTCTGAGAAGATTTGAAGTATAACCTCTGACTCTAGGCGGGCATAATTAATAATCTCGGGGATGGCTTGTATTATTTCGTTGGCTTCTAGAGACGGTTTAACAGCACCTGTCTCATAATCTATCCTACTAGCTATAGTCCCTCCAGTACCTATGACAAGGACTTTCTCATTAGGTAAATCTTTTGGAAGCTCTGAAAGTGGTGCAGGTGCTCCAGCAACTCCTTTTTTAACTACTGCTTTTTTTAGTACCCTTATTTTAGTTTCGGGTGTTATTTTTATACCAATGTTATATCCATTAGAAAGCTTAATTATGAGAGTCGACTTCTCCTCAAGTTCATATCTAGGCATTAAAATGCCTGCTATTTTTGGTGTGCCAGGTTTTTCTATTTCAATTAGATCTCCTGGGTAAGCATTAACATCAATCAGTTTCTTTAAAGCCTCACCGATATAACCTTTTAGATTCTGATTTTGTACTTTACCACCCAAAATAGTCACCACCAGAGAATCAATAAATGCAGAGGAGTAAATACAATCATATGAGGTCAGTAGGGTGTCATCCTTTTTAGTTAGAGCAGAAGGGATCATAGACCATAATGGAGAACTTGTAGGCGATTCCATCCTTATTGAGGGGAACAAGATCAAGACTGTTGGTTATGGAATTAATACCAATTATTCAAAAGAGGTCAAGATAAAAGGATTTATATTACCAGCCTTTATAGATGCCCATCTGCATATAGCGGGAATAGGCCTGAACATCTCCGGAATCAATCTTAGAGGTGTTAGATCAATAAAGGAGATGTTATCAAAACTATCTTTGTCGAAAGATCCTGTAATTTTTGGAAGAGGGTGGGATCAAGAGGGTCTTAAGGAGAGAAGATTTCCTACAAAGAAAGATCTTGATTCAGCTATTTCTGATAGGCCTGTCTTGGCAGTAAGAATTTGTGGTCATATGGCAATTCTAAATACATTGGCATTAAAAATGACAAAACCTTGGAAAGAATATCCAAATTATGTTGATAAGGAAAATGGTTTTATTTTTGAGGATGCAGTCGGCTATACTATAAATAAAATTGTTTCAAAGATTGATCTGTATCCTCTTCTCCAAAAAGCAATCACAAAGCTTTATTTATCTGGATTGGGAGGTGTTTCTTCCATGAGCTGTAGTCTCAAAGAGTTTGAAACACTTCTTAGACTCGATGAGGCAGGAAAGCTTCCTCTACGTGTCTCATGTTATGCTACGTTGGACGAAATCGATAAAATAATTGAGAGCTATGGAAAGAAAGCAAAAACAGATAGAAAGGTTAGCTTAGTTGGATTAAAGCTCTTTTCTGATGGAAGTTTAGGAGCTAGGACTGCATATCTAAGAGAACCCTATTCTGATAACCGAGATACTAGAGGAAGGAAGCTTCTAGATTCAACAGAAATAGCCTCAATCTCTAAACATTATTCTAAGTTAGGACTTAGAATTGCCACTCATGCTATAGGAGATGCGGCTCTAGATGAGGTTATAGAAGGTTATTCGCTTGCTGGGATAGACGAAAATGGACGTATAGAACATGTTAGTATTGCATGGAATGAGCAGATAAAGAAGATATCTGAGATGGGAGTTTATGCTGTAATACAACCCAGGTTTAGGGCTAGTGATTGGTGGATAGATAAAAGGCTTGGAAAAAGATACATCCTTGCTTATAGATTTAGAACTATGTTAAAATCAGGAGTTAAACTCGCTCTTTCTACAGATTCACCTGTAGAAACCTTTGATCCTATAGAGACATTTAAAGCTGCAGTTGGCAGATGTGGTTCCCCGTCATGCAGACCCGAGGAATCTCTAGACCCTAAAGAAATAATATCTTTGTATACATTTGGATCATCAGAAGCTTCAGGAGGTCCTGTAAAGGCTATAGGGAGACTAGAAAAAGGATTAAAAGCTGTCTTGGCTTGGACCCCTTCAGATCCTCTTAAAGAAACTTGGGAAGGACCATTAAAACCACTAAAATTATGAGAGCGATGTTGATATACTAACAAAGATTAGGCTACTGAAATTTTTAACAAGCTTTTTAAACTCCTGAACATCTATTTTTTCAAGACCTTCACTACTAAGCTTTCCATAAATTAAAATTTCAACTGCTCTTTTTTGCCATCTATTTCCAATAATGACGTACCATGACCTACCATCGTTGTCTTTTTCGTATCTGAAGGTTAATGGGAGTTTTATCAAATCCCAAAGATGCTCCGGAATGTATTCTTTAATTTTTATTAATTGGTTTCTATCTACTTCATGGAAGTCCCCACTATTAAGAGGTATCAAGAGAAAATCCCTATCTAACAGTTGTGAAATAGAAAAGTAAGTCGAAGGCCAATAAGTTCTTAGGCTACCTAAGTCTTTTCTTAATTTTTCTGTTATTGTTTTTTGAATTTTGCTCTTATGATTCATAGGCCTTACCTATGATATCTGGCATAGATCATGGCGTGATCTCTGTCAAAAGGATCTAAATGAACTACATCTATTATTTCAAAACCTCCTGATTTTAGTGTCTCGACTTCTCTTCTGTAAACTTCGCTTGGTTCAAGTGTAACATCAATACTCCTAGCCTTGACAGCCATTAGCATATACCCCTTATCTTTCAAGAAAAGTTTAGCATTTCTAACTACTATCTCGGCCTGTTCTGGTTGGGCAACATCTGCATAAAGCCCATCACATGCTTCGACAAGGTGTCTATAGGTTTCCGGGAACCTAGCATCGCCTAATATCGGATATATGTTATTACGTTCCGAGACAACTATTAATAGATCTCTAATCACCCTGGGGGCAAATTCTATTCCAAAGATTTTTCCCTCAGGACCCAGTATATCGGATATATGACTAGCTGTAGTTCCACTAGCTATGCCAAGGTAAAGGATATAATTCTTTTCTTTCACTGGTAGCTCAACAAGACCTTTGAGAAGAGCACCAGCAAGCTTACTTCTATAGGCATTCCATTCTCTATATTCAACCCCTTCATATTTATAAAGCCTCTCTCCGTAAACTCTTTGGCCAGGTACTAAATTTCTCGTTGCTATTCTAAGGCTTCCATCTTCCAGTTCGACGACATAAACTTTTTTCCAATTTGGATGCTCCTTAATGCTAATGATATCCATTTAAAGTCACCTCCTTCCTCTTTCTTTCTTCCTCCCTCTACGAGGATACTTTCCTCTACGTTTAATGAGATGTTTTTTCTTCCTTTCTTCTTTTCTTTTTGGAGGCTTGGCATATATCTTCTTTATCTCTTCTATTCTCGTTCTAAGCTCATCTTTTAATCTATCACCTATGTATCTTCCAGTAAAAGCATCAACTTTAGCTGCTATGGCTAACTTTGCAGCTAAGGCTCGTGCTATCTTACCTCTCTGCCATCTAGGACTTCTATGGATTTCTGGGTATTGGAATATAATTCCATGCTTAGGAGGTTTACCTCCTGTTCTAAGCGCTCTGAAAAGGGCCTTTTCGGCTCCAAGAACCTGGATGGTACTCGCAGGCATCTTTGCAAGTCTATCGAGCCCTCCTGCAAGACTGATAAGTCTTGCACCTAAAAGTGGTCCTACTAGAGTTGTAATATTAGGAGCAACTTCTTTCATCACGTTTTCAATATAATCAACTAAGTCATGTCTCATTTTGTATAATGTTGCTACTATCCCGGCAAGGGTTTTAAGAGCCTCTATATCAAAGTCTGAAAGATCCGCGCCTATGCTAGTTTTGGCGGCTTTTTCTATCTCTTTAGCTTTGTTTTCGCTAAAGCCTATTTCTATAAGATTTTCAGCTTTTATATCGTTTTTATGACCGAGTTCATGCACTATTTTGGCAAAGACCTCGTGATCTTTAATGAGATCATTCAGCTCAGGGAAGTGAACCCCATACCATTCTCTGAGCCTAGCAACAAAGAGGTTAACAGTTTTATCTATGTCATCTATTGCTCTTATTGCCTGGGCAGCAAGCAAATCTCTTTTTTGTGCAGCACTTCTAAGTTTCCTTCTTGTGTATTCTAATACTATATTAAAGAGCCAGGTATTGAATTCGTCGATATCTGAAAAAAATTCTATATCAAGGGCTATTTTCTCTAAACTCTCTCTAGCTATGATAAATGGTGCTGTACCTGGTTGCACACTTACATTGAGACCTTCTTTAGAAAGACCCCGTGCTTCAGAATCATGTTCAACTATAACCTCATCTATTCCTTTTTTCTTAAGTTTTTCTAAGAGTTTCTTGTGTGCTGAAGAAAGCTCTCCTTTCTCAATTTTTAACATTTCTTCCACGGTATCATCAACGTTTTTTGGATACAACTCATATTCTATCATCATACCTGTTTCATCAAGAGCTAAAACTCCTATGGGTGAATCTACAATAAAGGCTTTCATCTTTCTCCCTCCGAAAACTCCTCATCCCCCAATGTCAGCTCCTATATAGGGATTAGAAGTGGGAGAATTATATATGATAATAATGGTTATTTTCGGAGAAAGAAATTGTTGCATCGTAACAAACCGTACGATTGTCCCATACGAGATCTATATTAACGTTCCTGCCTTGGATAAAAGGATTTACGGTTACTAAAATTTGATAATGCTGAATTTTTGTTATCTATTAGCTCTCTATTTATATTTGGCGACTATTATTCTAGGAAATATTATTAAGTCCTTAAGTTATCTAGAGTGCCTGGGAGAGAATATGCCTACGCACGGTTCAATGACTAAGGCAGGTAAGGTTAGAAAGCAAACACCTAAGATAGAGCCCAAACCTAAGAAGAATCTTTCGCCAAGACTCAAGAAGAGAATAATATATTATAGGAGAATAGTCAAGGCCTCTCAGACATCGAGATAACTGTAATTAGCTAAGGTCCTATTTGTTTTTGATTCGCACAAATTTTGCCTAAAAACAAAACTATTGTTTTATGAAGGTTTAAGATGTGGTTTCTGTTTTATCTATGGTCTGGCTTTCAAATAATGAAGCTGTATGGACTGTTTTGAAGACGGAGAACGATAAAATTCATAACAATTTTAGCATTCAAAACTTTTGTTGCTATACTGTAACTTTCTTAAGCCGAAGCATAACGAACCACAAATTACAAGCCAGAGTTATTGAAAAGTTATAGTATCGATAGATGGAAATAAATTGCCTAAGGCCCTTAGATAAGCTATATACAGAATAACGTGACTTGTTAAGAGGCTCTTTGCCTCTATACTTACAGAAATAGCACCTAGTTTTTTTATCACTTCTTTAATATAATCTGGTATATCAACGTGAGATCCAAGAATAAATGCTATCTTATCTTTATTTAAGAGATCTACGAATTCTTCTATGTCAGTACCGCTTTCTTCAAGTAGTATGAGCCTAAAGTTTAGTTCATTAATTATATTAAAAAGTTCTTTTAAGGAATTGACATAGAAATTTTTACACCCTTTATATTCAGGCTTAGATAACAATATCCTAAGAAGTCGCATTATAGATTTTTCAGAAACATTTTTTTCTATACATTTTTTATCTATTAAAAAAAATTTTGGAGGATAGGGCTTTCCTAGGAGAACAGCTATAAAAAGATCTCTTCCTTTTTTAGATACTGAGAAAAGAGATGCTACACTTCTTGCTATAACATCAAGCCTACCTGAAGGACCTGCATAGCCTCTTATCGGAAAGTCTGGGACAGTTCTTGCTGTTTTACTGATAACTACATAAATGGTACTATAACTATCAAATATATTTCTATTGTTCAAGAGCCCTCCCAGCTAACCAAAAACCATTCTTTTTAGTCTCTCTGCAATTTCTTTATATTTCTTTATCTCTTCTTCAGTAAGACTGGGACGTACATGCTTCAGGGCATCTTCAAAGTGTTTCATCTGAACAGGACCTGGTTCTAACTTCTCTCTTAGCTTTGCCATAACTGCCTCTCTTACTAGTGCAGCCAGATCTGCACCAGTATAACCATGTGTTATTTCGGCAAGCTTCTCTAGATCAACGTCATTATCCAAAGGCATATGTCTTGTATGGACCTTCAATATTTCTTTTCTGGCATTTTTATCAGGTGGAGGTACATAGATTAGTCTATCAAACCTTCCGGGTCTCAATAAAGCTGGATCTAAGATATCAGGTCTGTTAGTAGCAGCTATTACTACAACATTTTGAAGAGGAATTATTCCGTCCATTTCGGCTAGCAGTTGGTTCACCATCCTATCTGTAACACCGCTTGAATCAAATCTGTACCCTCTGGCAGGAGCAATCGAATCTATCTCATCAAAGAACACGACAGTTGGAGCAACTTCTCTAGCTCTCTCAAATACTTTTCTTATTGCCTTTTCGCTCTCTCCAACCCACTTGCTCAGTATTTCAGGCCCTCTCACGGCAATGAAATTGGCCCCGCTTTCGGTGGCAACAGCCTTTGCCAACAAAGTCTTACCAACACCAGGAGGACCAAATAGAAGTATACCTTTTGGAGGTTCTATACCCATTTTTTCAAATACTTTGGAATACTTAAGAGGCCACTCAACTGCCTCTCTGAGCTGTTGTTTTACATCCTCAAGTCCACCTATATCATCCCAATGAACCTTAGGTAC
>JALWTO010000036.1 GCA_027082825.1 Acidilobaceae archaeon | reverse complement strand
AACCTCGATAGCCTTGACAGAACCTATAGGTGCTTCTCTTCTTGCTTATCTAATTTTGGGACAACACATAACATTTGTCCAAGCTCTGCTTATAGCCTCAATACTTTTGTGTGTTACGGGTGTAATTTATGAGGAGAACAGATAGATAAGGAATATATTTTCCTTCAAGAAACTTAAGGAATTGGCATGGGGCCCGGTTCGACCCTCTGAAGAGGGGATGAGATTCCCTTAAGGCCCCTCCCTTATGAATGGGGAGGTTGTGGCCCGGGTAGCTCAGCTGGTAGAGCGCCGGGCTGTGGACCCGGAAGTCCCGGGTTCGAATCCCGGCCCGGGCCCCACTTTTAATGGGCTCTGATACATCGAAATCAACATTCTTATCATATTATCCTGTAAGTTCTGTTAGGTTTATTAGTTCCTTAGCTTCTTCTAACGATCTTGGAGTCTTTGAATGATGGCGTATAAAGAGCTTTCTGCATTTATTACATGAAATAGAAAGAGCTTTCTCTAGATTTTCTTTCTGGGACTCACTAATGCCTAGCTTTTTAGCAACATCTTCAGGTAAGATCTTGTTTATTACAATAGCCCTTACATGAGCTCCTATCTGATTGAAGAACTTTACACTCTCTTCAGCTTCATATACAGGTAAAGGCTCGGGGGTTGTGACAATAAAAATGCTTGTACGTCTAGTATCCTTTATATTATTATAGAGTGTTCTATATCTCTCTCTTAAGTTTTCAAGTCTGCTTAAGACAGGATCCCTTTCCTCAACTTTTTCACCCATGGACTTTGCTATTGAGTACCTTAGCGACACTATCTTGGATCTGAGTTCAAAAAGCTTCTCGAGCCAGAACATGTAAAGTCTTGGAAGATTGAATATCCTGTGTGTTATTCCAGTAGGTGGCGTATCTATAACAATGTAATCGATATCCTTTCTGTTATAAAGGTTCTCAAGTATTCTAAGAAATATTTCTTCCTCAAAGCCAGGTGCATGTCTAATCGCATTAACAAGATCCTCCAGACTGAGTATCATTAAGCCAGGGACCACCTGTTTTAATAGGGTGGCATATTCTGAGGAAACCCTTTTAGCTAATGGATCTATATCATACTGTATGATCTTTAAATTACTTTTAACCTCAACCTCCTTCAACACTTTAGGTATCCCTAAATATTCCAGAAGGTGTTTTGCTGGATCCAAACTTGCAAGCAAAGTCTTTCCTCTCTCAGAGAGTACTAAGGATAATAAGATGCTTACGGTAGTTTTTCCCACACCTCCCTTACCTACTGTAACAAATACATGTCTCTTTGGAATGTCTTCTAACACGGAATAATAGGCCTCTTTATTTTTTATCACCATTCTCCACCTAATGTACTAAAATAGTTCGCAAGAACGTCATAACCGAGGAAATGCCTTTCTTCAAGAAGTTTAATTTCATCCTTAAGTAGGGGCATGAGTTCCATGGAAATACCTATTGGGGCTAAAGGCATACCGACAAATCCTCCAAATACTAAGGTCAAGAAGAGATTTTCCATTTCTAAGTATTGGGAATTAAGAGTCTCAACACCCTCTTCATACATTCCTTGAAAGAAACCTACTGTAGCGTTTTTCACAAGTTTTGTAATATCTCTGAAGAAACCCTTTATTCTAGATTTTTTCAAGATCTTCACCTCAAAATAAGTTCCGAGCAAATTATAATATTAGGTCGCTCAATGACTATGATAATTAATAAAAAGTTAAATAGTTTTTATATAAAAACTATTTTGATTTAGACGCTTTTATTAAACCCCTGACAAAGTAATATATCAGGAGGAAGTCTAGGATCAGGCTTACTATTACTATAGAACCAGCGCCCACCTTCTGCACAGAAACTTTTAATTTCGGCATCACATCTGAGGTCCACCAAATTAGACCAGCAGTGACTGTTATCCAGAGGAACCAAGCTGGAACTTGTATTAACCAGTTTGTTGATCCTCTTGTCTTGAGCACCATATAAACCCAAAGAGCGGCTGTTAGAAGTGCTAGAGCAGCTAGCAACTGATTCACGCCAGCAAAGGCAGGCCACAGTATCTTATATGCTGGCTGCAAAGAGCCCCCAAGCTTTACGACAGGATAGGCCATTGCACCACCAATAAGTACCACGAGGAATGATGCAAACCACCTATTAGTCAAAAACTTATGTAATGGTGGACTTTTTGTGCTCAGCCAGTCAAACATCTCCTGCCATGCAAATCTAGCTAGTCTTGTCGCGGTGTCTAGTGTTGTCAATACAAATGAAGCCAGGGCTATAGCTGCAAAGAGTTTAAAAACATGATATCCTGTTGCAAAGCTACCTCCAAGTCTATGAATTACCTCTCCTGACATATAGCCATATCCTACTAGGAATCTATCTAAAGGACTTAATGATAACATGTTCTCTCCTGCCTTCAGAACTCCTAGTTTGTAAAGTTCTGGGGCACTCCATGCCAGACTTACAGGCAAGATTACTGCCATGGATGAGACTGCTCCTTCTGTTAGCATACCTCCATATCCAACTAAGAGGGCATCTAGCTCATTAGAAAGTTGCTTACTTGAAGTGCCACTACCTACTAGTGAGTGAAAACCACTTAATGCTCCACATGCTATGATTAATGGTATAGCAGGCCAGAAGTATGTAGGTTGACCCGCAAAAGAGGACATTCTTGGAGCAAAGGAGGTATATGCCGTTCCTATCAATCTGTAGTCGGCAAGAACTAAAGACCCAAACGCTGCAAAGAACACGAAGAACCATAGAACATAAGCGTTAAGATAGTCTCTGGGTTGTAGTAAGTACCATACGGGAAGGCTAGCAGCTAATATGGCATAGATGCTTAATATTATAATCCAATTATGATATGCAGACCATAGATTTCCCACACTGTTTGAGGGGTTATATCCAAGAAGGAATGGAATTTTGTAGGCATAGATAAATCCTAATATTATTATAATGACTGCTATCACAGTTCCCAACTTAAGGTTAACCCCAGCTCTGTACACAATAAATCCAAAGAGCAGTGCGAGTGGCATGAAAATAAGTGCTACAGTTGCTGCACTAGGTATTTTTGCAAACAGAATAGATGCCACACTGACAAATGCAGCGAAGACTAAGAGTAGAGCAAAGTAGACATAGGCTAAGGAGATATATCTTGCACTCTTGCCCATTACATTCTCGCTTACACTCATTATGGAGATTCCTCCATATCTAACACTCGACATTAGTGAAAGATAGTCATGAACAGCTCCTATGAACACATTTCCAAAGAGAACCCATAGTAATGGTAGTGCCCAACCATAGCTCATGGCTATTGCAGGACCTATAATAGGTCCTGCACCAGCTATGCTAGCAAAGTGATGTCCATAAAGTACATATTTATTTGCTGGAACATAATCTACTCCATCAAATCTAGTATATGCTGGTGTGGGTCTGCTAGAGTCGGCTTTTATTATTTTCTCTTGCAGAAGTTTCTTTCCATAGTATACATATGCAAGACCATATATTACGAAGACTATTATAAGGATCTCTATTGCATAGAAGTTCATGCTTTTTCACCCTCTTTAGGAGTAGTTTCTTGGCTACCTATCTTTTTCCTGATGGTTACAGGGACTTCTCCAAACCAGAGGGCAGGCCCACCTATGATGAAGAACCATCCTATAATGGCTGCCAAGTCATCTGAAGTGAAAGCCTTGCCATTACCTATATGGCCGTGCACTCCGCCAACGATAAAAGCATATGCAAGAAGTATTATGCCGATTATTGTTATAATGGTCCCACTTATCTCCTTGCTATTCATATGTTTCACACTCCTACTTAAGAGGGAGAAAATCAGTTATTATATTAAACAGAAATAGTATAAAAGGTTTAGTTTAAAGTCTTTTGAGGAATATTTGATATTAAATGGTTAGTAAAAGGTGTCTGTGAAGTGGACATGAGTAAGATTCTTACTGTAACTTTTTGGATAGTTGTTATCGCAAGCTTTCCAGCCATAGTATGGTTCTTTAAGATAAGAAGAGTTATGATAAGGAAGCAGATCATGGTTATAGAAGCCTTAGAGAGCTCCTTAAAGCCCAGAGATAAGAGGTATTGGCTTCTTGGTTATCTTGTTGGATTTAGAGCAAAGTATTGGATCAATCGAGGAGGAGTTAAGAGGGCTTGGGCACTATATATAACTCCTCCTCATCATGTATTCTTTTACATTCCGATAATAATTTTGTTTAAGAAAAGAGAACGCCTGGAGGTCACATTAGAGCTTGATAATAATTATGGATTAAGAGGTGAGGCACATCTATTTGATCCTAATGAGAGGTTTGCTATTAGGAGTCTAAAAAGGGATATAGACTTTTCTAAAGGATTTAAGAAAACTAGTATTAATCTAGGTGATGGAAATGAATATCAAATTATGTACAGAGGAGATCTCTCTGCACTTGAAAGTCTTAAAGCACTTTTCACATCATTGTTCTCTGGACATAAGATAAACGTATAT
>JALWTO010000035.1 GCA_027082825.1 Acidilobaceae archaeon | reverse complement strand
GGTTTAACTATAACCTCCTCTATAAGTTTTGTTGGGACTTTGAAGTCATTGTTGAAAATTCTTAGTGATGTTTGATTATTGAAAATGATACTTGGCTTAAGCTCTATCATGATGTCTGGTATTGACTTCAGAGTTACACTTATCAATGTCTTTCTCTGATTCAACGAAGAGGGACTGGCCCCCTTGGCCTCAGAGACCTTAGATTCAACTACAAGAAAAGTAGCCCCAATGCCTGCTAAAATAACAAATGTTATAAGAAGGGCACTAGCAAGGAGCTTTCTCCCTCCTTTAGGAGGACCGTTTGACAATACTAAAGTCACCTCAAAATCGAACATACAGTTTAACGTGTATCTGCTAAACTTAAAAATTGCATGTAACTAAGTTATGTAACAAAAATTTCTTTTAAAAAGAATATTTTAAAGAATAGCCCATACGTTAGCTTCTAACTAAGTTTCTAATGAACTTGAGCCTCTCTGTCTTGCTCATTTTGTTTAGCTGATCTTCATACTTCTTCTCAATATCTAAAGATTTAAAATATACATAGATGGCATCCCATATTTTCATTCCAAGCTCTAGAGTCTCGTAGTCGTCCTTAGTTATAAGTCTTAATCCGCTAAGAAGAATCTTTACGCCTCTGGCCTCAGGAACCTTATCGATTTCGCCTTTTATGTCAGCGGCATGAACTATTTCGGCAATTTTCTTCACATAAGGATCCTTGATATTATATTCTTCAGTCATGACTTCAAAGGAACATTTGTTATCTCTATGACCGAATTTAACCCCCTTGATATCAAAAGGAGTTCCATGTTCTGGCTTAAGTTCCTCCTCAGGCCAGTTTATGAATATGAACTCTGCACTAGGATCTATAAACCTCTTTATTAACCAGGCACAGGCAGTTCTGTCCACATGAGGAAAACTACGGGTTACCCATTTCAATTTCCATCGCCTCATAAAGTTTCAGAATAATTTTTGTTCAGGAATGTATTATTTTATTCATATTCTTTTACTTTTCTAAGTAAATATTTATTTATGCCTTTTGATTTAAGCTTGTTCTAGTATGAGAAGTTAGAGGGTACATGAAGCTTGATCAGGGCTCTTTTTCTTCCATCTCACGTAGGTTTAGGTCATGTTGCGAGAGATTATGTTATAGCCAGTCTTCTTAAAAGAGCTATCCCTAAATTGGAAGTGGAGTGGTGCAGTGCCGAACCAGTAAATTCATTTCTTGACTTACTAGAAGCAAGGGTAGTTAGTTCTTGTAGGAAACTTGAAAGCTTCTCATCTGTTATAGAGGATTTATATAATGGTAAAATTAAAGGTATTAGAGAGTTAGCCTCAAGACTTAACATTTTGAAAAAGAATTATGATACAATTTCTGAGCTTTTAGACAACGAGAGGTATGACATGGTTTTTGCCGATGAGTTCTGGGAAGTGATGTATTCAGCTCCCATAGAAACAAAGTCAAGGATAATTTTCGGAACAGACATACTATATAAACCTTATTCTTTTAAGCCTATGGACTTTTTCATAAGTCTAGTTTTGAACAGATATTTCAAAAAGGTTCTTCCTGAGTTCAGTGAGCTGCTCTTTCTTAATGACTTAGAAACACTACGAAAGTATAGATGGTATCCTCTTTTTGGTGAGAAAGTAAAGGAATGGACAAGAAGAAACATGAAGATTACAGGGTTTGTTACAAGTTTCCTGAATGAGGAGCTTCCTAGCTATGAGCAGGCAAGGGATTATTTAAACATAGATTATGATAGCTTCTTACTTGTTGTGATCGTAGGAGGAACTTCAACAAGAAGTAATGTAATTTTGGATTGCGTAGATAAAGCTTCATGGTTTCTCATTAATGAGCTTAAATCTTTAACAAAGAGAAGAGAGGTTATTATAAAGGTAATAACAGGACCTAGGACAGATTGGTCTTCAGAAAATGATGCCATAGAAGTGGTTAAAGAAACTATACCTAGACTTTTAAACTATTATGTTGCTGCAGATCTTTTCATATCAAGATCCGGAAGAACCACCACGGCTGATCTGTTGTGTTTAGGAAAGCCAGCGATTTACATACCTATAAAGGGCCATTATGAGCAGGAGGAGATAGCTAAAGATATGGAGGAACGTTTCGGCTATCCTATGATTAAGGAGGATGAATGTTTTCCGAATAAATTGGTTACTGTGATAAGAAAATCCTTACGCAGAAATTACAGATTAAAAAATGAAAGTTTTTGCAGTGGTGCTAATAAGGCTGCTAGGTTCTTAGAGAGACATGCCTTGTCTTAAATAAAAGAAATTTTTCTTTTATACAAATTAAAAATTTAAATTCAATAAGACATCTTTAAATTTTGGTGCCAGTCTATGAAGGAAAACTTCACCTCTAGGCTTCCAGGTTTTTATAAAAAAGGAATAAAGGAACGTCTCGAAACCATCACAAGGCTCATCGAACTTTCAGATGAAGAGAAAAAACTTCTTTTAAACTTTGGTAATCTTGATCCAAAGATCGCAGATTCGATGATTGAGAATGTAATCGGGGGTATGACATATCCTTTTGCAATAGCTACTAACTTTAAAATAAATAATAGAGATATTCTTGTTCCTATGGTCATAGAGGAGTCAAGCGTCGTCGCTGCTGCCAGCAACGCTGCTAAGATGCTCAGAGAAGGCAAAGGCATCGTAGCAATAGCTGACAGGCAGTACATGATAGGGCAGATTCACATAGTAAATGTTACTGCCCCTCGGTGTAAGGCATTAAAGATATTAGAGCATAAAGATGAAATTCTTGACTATGCAAACCAACAAGATCCTGTTTTAGTAAAGCTAGGAGGAGGGGCTAAAGACCTTGAGGTAAGGGTTGTTGAAACCAGAAGAGGTCCAGTAGTTGTAGTTCATCTTATAGTTGATGTTCTAGATGCAATGGGTGCAAATGCAGTCAATACCATGGCTGAGGCAGTAGCACCTTTGTTAACCAAAATAACTGGAGGGAATGTAGTAATGAGGATAATTAGCAACAACGCCGTTTATAGGATTGTTAGGGCTTGGGCAAGAACTAAACCAGAAAATGTTGGAGGTAAAGATGTTGCGGAAAGAATAGTCTGGGCAAGCTTGCTTGCAGAAGCGGATCCTTACAGAGCTGCGACACATAACAAGGGTATAATGAATGGGATAATAGCTGTAGCACTTGCTACAGCCCAAGACCATAGGGCTATAGAGGCTGGAGCTCACGCTTATGCCGCAAGAAGCGGGAGTTACAAGCCTTTAAGCTATTGGGAGATAGATGAAGAAGGATACCTTGTTGGAAGCCTAGAAGTTCCTCTTCAGGTGGGTATAATAGGCGGAGCTGTCAGAGTGCACCCTATTGCACAGATAGCTCTAAAAATCATGGAGGTTAGAAAGGCAAGAGAACTTGCAGAAATAATGGCTGCTGTCGGACTTGCACAGAACCTTGCAGCACTAAGGGCCCTTGTGACTGAAGGTATTCAGAGAGGCCATATGAGACTTCATGCAAAGAATTTAGCCGTAATGGCTGGTGCAACAGGAAATCTAATAGATAAGGTTGCTGAAATAATGATAAAAGATGGAAAAATAAGGTTTGACTATGCTAAGGAATTGGTTGAAAAGCTTTCAAAGGGAGAGAAGATCTAAAATAAGATTTAAGGCATTCTTTTGTTAATTTTTGATAAGTCTTTTTCTTCTATATGAGATCCTTTCTTTCTATGATTAAAAATGAGATGACAATAAAGAAAAGTGGTAATGCGGTTACTAAAATTAAGGATAGAGCGTAATTTGGTCTGAAAATATAGCTGGTCAAGCTAGTTAAGTTTCCATATAGCCATTTGGTCATGATAACGCTGATATGATAGCTAAAGTTCGCATAGCGTAGAAATGCGTTTAAAGTTTTTGCTGTATACCCATGAACTATAGTTCTTATGGTGCTTGAGGCTATCTCTATTGCGATATAGTATCCAATAACCGACATTGATGGAATATACATCTTTTTTGTTTGGGTTGATATGATAAGTGTTAGTCCCATAATTATAAATAAGTAAAGCCATGAGCCTAAAGTGTAATAGAGAATGTATTTCCAGGAACCGTGTATTGCTTCCAAAACCTTAGAAATTCCAAGAGCATTGTAGAAGCTCAATGCTATGGCTGAGATATTTAAAGTATGTGTAATTAATAGGACAATGAATGACAGAAAGAGAAACGCTAAAACCTTTGAGGCTACAAGTTCATATCGCCTAATGGGTCTCGTTACTAAAAGATCAAAGGTCCCTGTTGATCTCTCTCTTGAAATAAAGTTTGAGGATATAATTGAAACAACTATTAACATAGGGAATCCTGCCCAAAAACCTAAAACAAGGTCTTGTAGTGACTTTATTGTATTGAAATAGTCATTTAGTAAACTTTTGTATACGTTTAGATTGGGATTTGATACTCTAACGATTTCAATCATTTGATGTGACTCTGGGATCCAAAACAGTCCAGCAAGGTAAAGAATCAGTATGGCAGGTAAGAGCGAG
>JALWTO010000034.1 GCA_027082825.1 Acidilobaceae archaeon | reverse complement strand
TGGCCTTTCTTTATAAACAGGTTTTAGAGAATCCTGGCGAAAAATTGCGTGAGTTAATGAGAGAACGCGACATTATTGTCGCCCCAGGTGTCTTCTCTCCAGTAGTCGCGCTACTAGCCGAAAAAATGGGTTTTGAAGCAGTCTATTTGTCAGGTGCTGCACTCACGGGCCTTCTAGCTATGCCTGACTTAGGCATAATTACTCTTAGTGAGTTAACGCAAGCTACTAGATACATAACACGAGTGATTAACATACCATTGATTGTCGACGCAGATACAGGCTTTGGGGAGGCAATAAATGTCTACAGGGCTGTAAAGGAATTGGAAGAAGCAGGAGCAGCGGCTATACAGATAGAAGACCAGGTTTTACCTAAGAAGTGTGGCCATTTATCCGGGAAGAAGCTCATATCTCCTGAAGATATGGTGAAGAAGATAATGGCAGCCGTGAATGCTAGAAGAAAGGATACAGTAATAATAGCTAGAACTGATGCCAGAGGAGTTGAAGGTCTTGAGGCCGCGATCGAAAGAGCCCAAATGTATGTTGAGGCGGGAGCCGACGTCATTTTCCCAGAGGCATTAACAAGCTTAGATGAGTTTAAAGAGTTTGCCAGAAGAGTTAAGGCGCCTCTTTTGGCTAACATGACTGAGTTCGGTAAAACTCCATACATTACTGTAGACGAGTTTAGAGAGGCAGGCTATAAAATAGTAATATTTCCGGTAACTACATTCAGAATGGCTATGGGTGCCATAAGGGAGACATTAGAGACCCTTAAGAAGGAGGGAACCCAGAAGAATTTATTAAACAAAATGATGACGCGTAAGGAGTTCTATGACCTTATAGAATACTATATGTACGAGGAGAAGGACAGTGAAATAGCTAAAAAGGCGGAGGAACTGCTTAAGAGCCATAGATAATTTTAAGTTACTTTCCGGGCTACACCCTCTCCTTTCCTATTCTTTTTTGGGAAGAGAGAATGGTAGTTGACACCCTTACCAGCTTTATAAATCACTTAACAAGTAGAGTTACAGCAATAGCCTGGGCACTCTTTCTGTTGACTTGGAGCATAGGATGGACTTTGAGAGGAAGTCCCATACCTTTCTCTAAAATAAAAAGAGTTGGTACAAGCATGATAGAGGATGCTGTTTGGGCAGCATTCTGGTTGGCAATGGGAAGTACTATATTCTCGCTCATAACATGGATAGTGACTAATGTTATAGGTAAATGAACTAGCGGTGAATCTAATGGTTATTGACATTGCAAGTCTGCTAATATTAGGTTATAAATTAGCCCTGTTAACCTTCAGCCTAGGCACGCTTATTTATGCTCTGCCAGTGCCTTGGCGAGGTGTAAAGATATGGGGACCCAGGCTTATTTGGGACTCTATAGCAGCAACTATATTAATAAGTACATACTATGTTCTGCTAACGATCTCAAATAAGATACCCTTGTTGTTTGGGGGTTCTTGGAGTTATTTTATTTCATGGCTCAAGAGTTTAATATTTTTCACTTTAAGTCTTAAGGAGTTAGTTATACTTGCTTATACAGCTGCTAGAGCCTTAGGCCCTCTCAAAGCACTCACATCTCTGCTCTGGCCTATAGACAGGTTATCAAACATATTATGGATCTTTATAGCAACGATTTACGGTCTATCTTCTTTCGTAAGAAGTTATTACTACTTACTAATAGGTTTGGGAATAGTTCTTTATTCAATGCCTTTTAGGTTGGGGCGAAATGTAGGAGCGTGGTTTATAGCATTTGCAATAGTCTTCAATGCTGGACTACCTCTTTTGCCAGTATTCATATCGGGATTTTATACTGGCCAGGGAGGGAGTGTAAGCCCTATAATTAACTATGGTCTTGTCTATACACAGGTCAATATAACTGATCTAAGTCATATGCCAATTAATTATGGCATTGTAAATTTCTACATAATCAAGGAAAGTAAAAGAGTTTTGGTTGCAAGCTATATTGTTTCTCAGGACGGTCTTTTAGAGTCAAATTTCTCGGGCTCTTACGTCCCATTACCTTCGGAGACACCTTTATATGCCTATCTCGACTTGAATTCAGTCTACATACCTCTTTCTCCATATCCTTTAACAACGGCTGACCTAAAGGTCAAAGGTAATAGTTATGCGATAAGTTTGGTTGCGAAGAATATAATATGGCATAAGGGTGATCTAATCTTACTTACTAATTCAACTAATATAAACGTTTTAAGCTACAATGTTAATTCTGTAGAAGTTAACATTAATGATAACAATAGTTACTACTTGGAGATCAGTGCACCAAAGAAATGCCATTACAATATTAACATCACCGGTTCTATTGAGAGAGTTAAAAAAGGAAGTTGGGTTTGGTTAGGAGTTCAGGGCTCTTTTGAAAAAATTGAAATAAAAGGAAAATCACACGTATTTCTTACTACAGATAGTTCATGTCAAGTAGCTCCTGAATATCCTAAAACATATGATTATTACGTTAACTTCTTGGGCAACGGTATATTTCTAGATATAAACTTTATAAGATCGGTGATCTTACTATATCTGACTCTGCCCCTACTTTATCTCTTCATGCTCTTTAGCATATCCTATGCTTTGGCCAGACTGATAGGTGGTAGGGAAAGGATAATACCTAGATTTATATAAAAGGGGGAAAGAATTTGGACCCCTTCCTTCTTATTACAGGAGTCCTGGCAGGAGTTAGTCTAATTTTGATGATAAGAAACACTTATAATTCAACTTTACTCCCTTTCTATAGACCATTTGTCGTTAACAGTTCTGAGAATGAAAAGGAAATCAAAATGAAGCTTGGTAGTAAGGAATATAAAGGATATCTATTAACTGCCAGTGAATTACCAAGAGCTTCTAAAGATATAGGCAAGAAAATTATAAGAGCTCTAAAGGCATCTAATACATCTGCTACCATTATTAACGGGATCTATTTAGTAGAAAAGGATAAATTGCTAAAAGATTTAGATGATAGGATTAAAAAACTAGAGCTTATCTATGAAAGCACAAAACTCATTAAATATAAAAAAAGGTTAGAAGTTCTTAAGGAGATATATTCTAAGGTTGCTGACATTTACAAACCATATATAGGCGGTCTAGAATTAATTGTTTGGAGTGATTCCAAGCCTAAGGTTGAGGCTCTTAAGTCATTGCTTGAAATAGAGCTCGGTGTCACGTTTAAGGAGGAGAGTATTAATGATTTGGCGGAACTTCTAGCACCTCCAGCCAAACTCATCTATGGAGAGGAGATACCCCTTTTGGTGTCGCAAGATTCGATAGGACTTTTAAGGGGAGTGATCATAGGTAAAAATATAGAGACTGATGATTTAGTGATTCTTAAATGGCCACAAGATTTTGAAAGACATGTAGGAATTATAGGCCCTACAGGAAGAGGAAAAACTGTTCTCTTAGCTGGAATAGCTACACAACTCTCTACGTTTATGATAAATGAGAGGGATCCTATGGCTATCATTGTCATCGACCCAAAAGGCGACCTTACTCGTTTAATTGAGAATATTGCTGATAAAATAGAAAAAGTAGAATGTTTACCAGAAGTGAAACTTTCCTCGGAGTTAGTGAAACGATTATTCAACATTGTAAACTATGATAATAGTAGATCATGCAAACCCATTAGGGTTGTTGATGAAGGACTTCAAGTGTTCGATCTTTCAAATATGGATGATGGTGTGAAAGACAAAGGTATGATGGCTGTTCTACTTCTCCTCATAGAAAAACACTTAGAAACGAATCCTAAAGGCAGGAGAGTAGTACTTGTGGATGAGGCATGGAGGCTTAAAGATAGAGGTCTCAGGGCTTTAGAAACTATAATAAGGGAAGGACGCAGTAGACTGTTACACATAGTCTATGCTATTCATGACATAGATGATGTCAATTCGATACTATTGAATAACACATCGACGCTCATATTATTCGGCGGTCCTAACGAAGAGTATGCAGAAAAGGCGGAAAAAGCAGGACTTCTGAATGCGAAGGATATTCTACCAGAACTCATGATCGGAGAAGCCATGATTAGATCTGCTGACAACGAAATTAACACAGCAAAAATATTCAATTTTGAAGAGCTTCTGCTTAAGAACAATAATGATTGGCTAGAAGTTGTTAAAACAGTAGATATTAAAGATCGAGATAGTTTGAAAACGTTATTTAAAAGTTTTAAAGGTCCTTTCCAGAGAACTTCTCAGGGTAAGCAAAAGCAAAGAGAAGGTGAGGGATAAAATATGGGCAAAAGACTTAGACAGCAAAGGATGGGAAAAGGTTCACCTACGTTCAGAAATAGAGGGCATTTGCGTATAGCTCCAGCAAGATACCCACCCCTTTCCGATAAGACTTATAGAGGTCGTGTAGTTGAGTTAGTTCATGATCCGGGAAGATACGTTCCTTTGGCTAGAATCGTTACCGAAGAAGGCCTCGAGTTCTTTATACCTGCTGCTGAAGGCATGTATGTTGGACAGATAATAGAAATAGGTCCTGAGGCAAAACCTGAATATGGTAACATTTTACCAGCTGGCAAAGTTCCTGAGGGGACAGCT